>CAJFTG010000011.1 GCA_904419875.1 Candidatus Avimonas caecicola
TACCCCCCTTATCCCCCCATACCCTCCGCTTCCCTCGGGTATAAACCGTCCCTTTCCGGGGAATGATACAGCGGATAAGAAGGAGAACGCCGGAGGAGGCGGGCGGTCCGCGGAGGGCCTCTGCCGGGGCGCGGGGAAAGAGGAACCCGCCGAAGGGGCGGCCGGCTGCGGCAAGCGGCGAGCATCCCCCGGACAAGCCCGGCCGCCTGCCTCCAGCCGGGCTCCATCACCGCCGAGGGGGATACCGCGTATGCACAACGAATTCTGCGGCTGGTATTTCAAGTGCCAGTCCCGGGACGAAACGATCGCCCTTATCCCGGCCGTCCACGGTTCGGGAGAAAGCCGCGCCGGATCGCTTCAGTTTATCAGCCGGGAAGAGAACTGGATTCTGCCCTTTTCCGGCGGCCGGTGCCGGGTGGAGAAAAACCGTCCCGCCGCCAGGATGGGGGAAAGCGTCTTTTCCGAAAAGGGGATTTGCCTCAGGCTGCGCACCGATTCGGTCTGCGCGGCCGGCACCGTCCGCTTCCGGGGGCTTACCCCCCTGCGCTACGACATCATGGGGCCTTTCCGCTGCGTTCCGTTTATGGAGTGCCGGCACAGCGTCGTCAGCATGCGGCACCGGGTGGACGGATGCCTGCAGATCAACGGGAACGAGTATCGCTTTCACAACGCGGCAGGCTATATTGAAGGGGATCGGGGCCGCTCCTTCCCCAGGCAGTACGCCTGGACGCAGTGCTGCTTTCAGGCCGGATCCCTGATGCTCGCGGTGGCGGATATCCCGCTGGGGCCCTTCCGGTTCACCGGGGTAACCGGCGCCGTCCGGCTGCGCGGAAAGGAATACCGCCTGGCCACCTACCTCGGGGCGAAGGCGGCGGTAATCCGGGACGGGACGGTCGTCGTCCGCCAGGGGAATCTGTCGCTGACCGCCGTGCTGCTCGACCGGAGCGCCAGGACGCTGATGGCGCCGGCGGACGGCTCCATGACGAGAACAATCCGGGAAAATGTCGCTTGCCGCGCCTTTTATGAGCTCCGGGAGGGCGGGCGCCGGCTGTTCTCCTTCGAGACGGACAATGCGTCGTTTGAATTTGAATATCCCTGATTTTTCATAACAACAGGGCCGGATCCGGGGAGGCACGGGTTCGGCCCTTTTCATGGCGCCCCGGGGCGCGGATCCGCCGCCGGGAGCGGCATTCCCCGCCGGCCGCGTCCCGGACGGCGCCCTTTCGCAGCACGGCGCCTCCCCGGCCGTTCCGCCCCGGCCGCACCCGCTTCCGGCGGAACAGGCAACCGGCGTGTCGGCGGCGGGCGGCAGGGTTCCCTCCTTCCCCCTCCTTCCCCCTCCTTCCCCCTCTGTCCCTCTCTTCTGCAACCGCCTGCGGCCATGCCGGCTTTTTCCGTTCCCTCTTCCCACTTTTTTTGCTTTCTTTTCGCTTTTTTTCGCTTTCCTCCTCCTTTCCTCCGGCCTTCCTCCCGCTTCCGGCCGTTGCCCGGCCGCCGCCCTCTTGGCGGCCCTTTTGCTTCTCGCAATCGCCGGCGCAATATGATATAATACCTGGTAGCAACCGCCCGGCGCCGGTACCGCGGGAGCCGCACAGGCTGTCCGACCGGCACCGCAGGCGGTTGGGAATCCATCAGTTCAAAGGAGCGGACATGCAAATGCGTACTCGAATCGGTATTCTTGGATACGGCAACCTGGGCCGCGGCGTGGAATGCGCCCTGCGGCAGAACCCGGATCTGGAGCTGGCCGCCGTCTTTACCCGGCGGAACCCGGAAAGCGTGAAAATCCTGACGCCGGACGTTCCGGTGTACCCGGCGGACAAGGCGGAGCAGTTGGCGGACAAGATCGATGTCCTGATACTCTGCGGCGGCAGCGCCACCGACCTGCCGGTGCAGACCCCGCAGTACGCCCGGCTGTTCAACGTGGTGGACAGCTTCGACACCCATGCGCGCATCCCGGAGCATTTCGATGCGGTGGACGCGGCCGCCAGGCAGGGCGGAAAGGTCGGCATCATCTCGGTGGGCTGGGACCCCGGCATGTTCTCCTTAAACCGTCTGTACGCCAACGCCGTTCTGCCGGACGGGGCGGACTACACCTTCTGGGGCAAGGGCGTGAGCCAGGGCCACTCCGACGCCATCCGGCGGGTGGAAGGGGTGCGGGACGCCCGGCAGTACACCATTCCGGTGGAAAGCGCGCTGGAAGCGGTGCGCCGCGGGGACAATCCCGCGCTGACCACCCGCCAGAAGCACACCCGCGAATGCTTTGTGGTCGCGGAGGAGGGGGCGGACAAGGCCCGGATTGAACGCGAAATCAAAACCATGCCCAATTACTTTGCCGACTACGACACCACCGTCCACTTCATCAGCGAGGAAGAGCTGCGGAAAAACCACAGCGGCATTCCGCACGGCGGTTTTGTCATCCGCAGCGGCAGGACCGGCTGGAACCGCGAAAACGCCCACATTATCGAGTACAGCCTCAAGCTCGATTCCAACCCGGAGTTCACCTCCTCCATCCTGGTCGCCTATGCGCGCGCGGCCTGCCGGATGAACCGGGCGGGACAGACCGGCTGCAAGACCGTTTTCGACGTGCCGCCCGCCGATCTGAGCGCCAAAAGCGGCGAGGAGCTTCGCCGGCATTTGCTTTAAGCCGCGCCGCCCGGCGGATAATTCCGTTTGACGGCCGAAAGCGCCAAAAGCCGAAGACAGAAAAGCGGGCTCCGTGCGGCAATTCCGGGACTGCCCGGGATTGCCGCCGGGAAGGATTGGCAACCACCGCCCCCCAAAAACCGCCGAGTCAGCGAAAAGGGCCGGCCGCCAGATCTGGCGGCCGGCCCTTTCAAAATGCTTGCAGACCGGGAACAGAAGCCCGCTTTTCCCCGGGCCGGATTTTACCGCCGCCCATCTTCGCAAGAGAAGGGCATGGGTGGGCGGAGGGCGCGTTCCACATGGAGAAGCAGGGCGTTCCGCCGTTCCCCGCCCGGCGGTCAAAATCCCTGCGGTATGCCGCGCCGCCCGGCGGAAGATCTCCGCCGGGCGGTTTTAAGACGCCGGCAGACGCGGCAAACCGGCAAAAGAGGGCGCGGGGCGCGCCTGCGGAAAAAGCGGGGACGGCCGGCTTCGGCGCAGCCGGCCGGACTTCCGGCGGAAAAAGGGCCCCTCATCCGAACAGGTCAATCCCTTTCCCCGCCAAAGCCGCCTGTATCTCCCGGACATCCACCTGCCCGGGGGAAACGCCCTTACGGGCGGACAGGGCCGCGGCGATCCCCGCCGCCTCCCCCAGCGCCATGCAGATATTCATTACGCGGTAGGAGGAATGCGCTTTATGGGTGCCGGAAATGCACCGCCCCGCCGCCAGGAGATTTTTCACCTTCCGGGGCAGGAGGCAGCGATAGGGGATGTCATAGGGGCGGGTGTCGCGCGCCGCCTCCAAATCCTCCGCCTGCCCTCCGCCCGCGGGGTTGTGGGTGTCGAAGCAGAAATTGACGTTGTGCGCCACCACATCGGGAAATTTCCGTCCGGCGGCGATGTCCTCCGCCGTCAGGGTATATTCCCCCTCCATCCGGCGGGTCTCCCGGAAGCCGGGAAGGTCCGCGCCGTCCAGAAGGCGGCAGCGCCCGAAGCCGGGAACCCGCGCGCGAAGGAAAGCCACCACCTGACAGATCTGTTCCCGCAGCTCCCGGTCCGCCCGGGTGATGTCGGCGGGCTTCACGCCGTCCGCCCGGCAGAGCTGGGTCGCGTTGACCAGGCGCTCGTCCGGCCGTTCCCCGCCGTACAGCCGGACGATGGTGACGTCCTCCGGCAGCTCGCCCCGGCGGCTCGCCTCTTCGCACAGGGCGAGATAGCTCTTTCCCTCGATCAGCGTGTCGTCCGACTCGTGCGTACAGGTCAGGCCGGATTCCACCCCGCCGATGGTAAACAGGAGGGAGGCCGGCTGCATCAGCCCGTCGCCGGGACGGCCGACCTGGCAGGGGACGCCGGCCAGGGCCGCGATCATTCCGTCCCCCGTCGCGTCCACCGTACAGCCGGCCTCCACACGCGCCAGCCCCTGCGGCGTAGAGGCCACGACGCCCCGCAGGGCATCCCCTTCCGTCCACGCCTCCGCCGCCGGGGTCTGGAGGTATACCGTCACCCCGGCCTGATACAGCCAGCGGGCCAGGGCGCCTTTGGCGTTCTCCACGTTATGGGGGATGCATTCCCCGCCGGTGCCCAGCAGGCGGCCGACCTCGTCCTTCAGCGTCCCGGTTCCGACCACCCCCATACAGGTGCGGATGTGTCCCAGCGTCAGGTTGCCGCCGACCGCGCCGAACCGCTCCAGCAAAACGACGCGGGCGCCCTCCCGCGCCGCCGCCACGGCCGCGCAAAGCCCCGCCGGGCCGGAACCAACCACCAGAACGTCCGCCCTGTCCAACAGGGGCAGCTCCCGGATAAACGCGCCTTCCATTGTTACCTCCCCTTCCCGTTAAACAGGTGAAACTGGACTTTTCCTCACTGTAGCACAGGCCAGTGAAGAAAACAATATTTCGGGACAAATCGGCAAATCCGGACATCCAACAAAACGGTTTTGGGCGCTTGCGTGCCGGGAGCGTGTCCTCCCATCCCCTCATCCTTCCGCCCCCGTTCCCTCCGGCGGCGGGGAACAGCGTTATCCCTCTTCCCAGCAGCCCCGGGTGTGGGTTTCGTCCGCCATATCGCAGATGCCGGCGAGCAGCATGACGATCCCCTGCACCTTGTGCGGCCGCACCACATACCGCCCCTTGTCGTTTTCCTCGGCGGCGATCAGGTCGGCGGCAAGCAGCGGCTTCATATGATGGTACGCCTGCCCGGTCGAATGCAGCCCGCATGCCTCCACCAGCTCCGCTACGGTCATCGGCTTTCTCAACAGGGCGAGAAGGATTTGCAGCCGGTCGCTGCTGCCGATGCAGGCCAGCACCTTTTCCGCCGTGCGGTTTTCAATCAACGCCAGCAGGCTGTCCGCCGGCACCTCGTTGCGGATCCAGTTGGACTGCCTGCCGCCGGAGGAGAAAACCCCCAGATAGGTCACCAGCCCCGTAACCCCCCGCTCCTCCGTCCGGATGCACAGCTCCTTCATCTTTTCGCTGAGCTGCCGGTCGGGATGCATGCTTTCCATGATATGGATTCTTCCTGAAAGGGACGCCGCCTCCTTCGGCGCCCCCGGCGGCATCAAAGCGTCAAGCCGCGCCTTCAGCCCGGCCAACTCCTGTTTCATTGCGTCGATTTCCACGCCAAAATCCCGTTGGGCCAACATTTCCGAACCTCCTTATTCTATAATTACGTAATTCCGTAATTATAGAATAACATGTTCTGGGCGGGTTGTCAAGCGGCATGGGCGGCCGTCCTCCGGTTTCCGGCTTCGGCGGTTTCCGCACCGGACGGCCGGGGCGCCGGGCCGCGGGCGGTTTTCCTTTTTCTTTTTTCTCTTTTTCTTCTCCGGCGCACAACGGGTGCATGTTCTCCCCGCAGACGGCAATACTGAGAAGGTAACAATTTGCGGAGAGGGCGGTGCCGTGTTGTATAACAAGGTGGAAATCTGCGGGGTCAACACAAGCAACCTGAAGGTGCTCAGCGAAAGCGAAAAGATGCGGCTGCTCAGGGAAATGCACGGCGGAAACGCCAAGGCCAGGGAAGAGCTGGTGAACGGCAACCTGCGGCTGGTGCTCAGCGTGATCCAGCGCTTCACCCAGCGGGGGGAGAACCTGGACGACCTGTTTCAGGTGGGCTGCATCGGGCTGATCAAGGCGATCGACAATTTCGACATCAGCCAGAACGTCCGCTTTTCCACCTATGCCGTCCCCATGATTATCGGGGAGATCCGCCGTTACCTGCGGGACAACAACAGCATCCGGATCAGCCGGTCGATGCGGGACGTGGCCTATAAGGCCATGCAGGTCAAGGAGCGGCTGACCAACGAGCAGCTCCGCGACCCGACCATCGAGGAAATCGCCAGGGAGATGGATCTGCCCAAGGAGGAGGTGGTCCTGGCGCTGGAATCGATTGTGGAGCCGGTCTCCCTGTACGAACCGGTCTATTCCGACGGCGGAGACACCATTTATGTTATGGACCAGGTCGGGGACCATAACGACGACAAAAACTGGCTGGATGAAATCGCCCTGAAGGAAGCGATCCGCAATTTGAACGACCGGGAGAAGCGGATTCTTTATCTCCGCTTCTTCAAGGGGATGACCCAGATCGAGGTCAGCGCCGAAATCGGCATCAGCCAGGCGCAGGTCAGCCGCCTGGAAAAGGGGGCGCTGGACCATATCAAAAAACAGATATAGGAAGCCGGAGAGCAGAAAGCCGGAAAGGGGGCGCTGCGGAACTTCTCGTTTCGCAGCGCCCCCTTTTGATCCTTTTATTGCCTGGAATGCCGGCTCAATCGTCCCATTCGCTCTCCCAATCCAGAATAGCGCCGCTCACCGCATCGATCTCGCACTCGTACTCCATGCCGTTCGCCCGGAACTCCAGCTCATAAATCAGGCGGCCGTCGTCGTACTCCCGCTTTTCCTTCTGGAAACGGACGTCTCCCGAAACGCCGGCCCGCTCGAGCGCCAGCTCCTTCGCCTTATCCATCCCGATCTCCTGTCCGGTGACGGTGGAGGCGGGCCGGTCGTCCTCTTCGCTTTTCCATGCTCTCACTTCGCCGGTGGCCGCGTCGATTTCGTATTCATATTCCACCGTTCCGCTGCGGAATTCCACCTCGTATACCGCCACCCCGTGGTCATAGTCGAATTCCACGCTCTTGTCATAGGCCGACTGGGCGGAGACGCCCGCATGCGCAAGCGCCGCGTTCAGCGCCTGGTCCACGGTGAGGCGGCCGGACCCGCCCGTGGTCTGCGTGCCGCTCCCCCCGGTACCGCCGGTCGGCGTCGTCGCGGTCGTTCCGCCGGAGCTGTCTCCCGAGGACGGCTGAGAGGGCCTGGCGTCCCGCTCCTCCTTGCGGATGTCGCCGGTGGTTGCGTCCACGTCGTACTCATACTTGTAATTGCCCACAACGAACTCCACTTCGTACAGCATGACGCCGTCGTCGCAGTCGAGCTCGATTTCCAGGTTTGCCGCCGTCGCGTCGGTTGCGCCGGCGCGCTGGAAGGCGATCTCCTTCGCCCGGGATTCCCCGATATAAGCGCCGCTGCTCGCCTGCCCTGTGGAGGATACGCCGTCCAGGGCGATCTGCCGGGAGAAGGCCAGCAGGTTGAGGTCGTTGATCGGCAGCTTTGCCAGCGAAGCAAAATCCAGCAGGCTGTCCGCCGCCACCAGCTGCCGGACGAGGGCGGCCTTGCCAACCGAAATGCCGTATTGCCGGGCCAGCTGGCTGAGCTCCTCATCGGCGGAGGTGGTCTGGCCGAGGACGGCGCCGTTGACCTGGCCGGCCTGCAGCAACTGCTCCACCTCGGTGGTCAGCCGTTCCTGCAGCGCCTCCCCTTTGGCGGCGTCCTTGTTCTCCACCGTGATCAGGATGGAATTCGCCAGCTCGTCAATATAGCCGTTGCGCAGCATGGAGCCGATGAGCGCGTTCATCGCCACATCCAGCGAAGCGCCCTCCAGGTCCATATCCCCCAGGATCGCCTCGGCGTCGTCGTTGAGCGCCTGGGCGGACAGCACCTTTTCGGACCGGCTCACCTTCATTTCAATGCTGGGGTTGACATCCAGCTGTACGATGGAATCCACCCCGTTGCTGATGCGGTGATAGGCAAAGGCGGTCCCGCCCGCCACCAGGGCGACGGCGGCTGCGGCCGCCGCCAGGGCCTTCCAGGGCCGGCGCCGCCGGGGGATGGCCGTAATCTTCGCCGTGACCTCTTCGTCCGCCGGGCCGGCGGCGCGGGAACCGGCCAGCACCTCCTCCATCACATCGGGGGCTGCGGCCCGGACCTCTTCGGCCAGGCGCCGTTCGATTTCCCGGTTTTCTTCTTTCCTGTTCATCGGTTCAGGCTCCTTTCCTGTGGCACCCGCCTTTCGGCGGCTTCTATTTTGCGGCCGGTCCGGACCGTGCCGGCAGGCCGGACAACTCCCGCCGCAGCTTGGCGAGCGCGCGGTGATAGCGGGAGAGGACGGTGGACAGCGGCTGCTCCAGCAACGTCGCAATCTCCCGGTGGCGCAGGCCGGAAACCGCATGCAGCATCACGACCTGCCGTTCTTCGTCCGAAAGGAGGCGCATCGCCGCTTCCAGCACCAGCCGGTCGTCGCTCCCGCTGTGGAAAAGCGCCGTGTCCTCCGGCCACTGCTCCTGCGAATCGGGCAGGACGGTTTTCCCCGCCTCCCGCAGGCGCATCCGCGCGAGATTGCGCACGATGGCGAGGATCCAGGCCATCGGCTTCCCCTGCGGCCGGTAGGCGGAGGCGGCGCCGTACAGGCGGATATAGGTTTCCTGCATCACATCCTCCGCGTCGTGGGGGTTTTTCAGTATCGACAGGGCAAAGCCATACACCGCCGCGGACGTTTCAACATACAGGGCGCGCAGCGCTTCCTCGCTGCCCTGCGCGATTTCCGCCAGCAGTCCCTCGTCCGGTGACGGCGCGCCAGGCGCCGCCGTTTCTGCAATTGTTGACGTCAAACAAAAGAAAAACATAAACCGCACTCCTCTCGATGGCCCCTGTCACCCTAATAATGCACAAGGGCCTGCTTTTATCGCAGCAGAAGCCTGAAAATTTTTTGAATTCCCGCTACCCTGCTTGCCCGCTTTCCCTGCCTTTCTGCCTTCCCGCCTTTCTCCCGGCCTTTTCCATAACCTTTTATATTCATCCACGCCCATCCACGCCCATCCGCGCCCATCCGCGCCCGCATGTGTCTATCCATGCCATCCATACCCCATCCGTGCCCCGCCACGCCCTTTCCGCGCCTTTCGCCGCCGGCCCCCTCCAGGCGCGGCAGGGAACCCGGCCTCCCGCGCCGCCGAAAAGGCCGGGGCTCCGAAACGGAAGCCCCGGCCTTGCGCCGTCCCGGCCTATTCCACGCTTTTGAGCGATTCCACCATGTCGATCTTGCGGATAACCCGGTTGGTCAGCAGATTCACAAGCACGGAGAAGCCGAAGGTGATGACCGAGGAGACTACATAATTGGTCCAGTACGTCTCCCGGGTGAACATCACCATGTCCACCTCCGCCGTGTTCAGCACAAAGAAGAGCAGGAAATTCCCCAGCACCAGGCCGGCCAGGATGCCCAGCAGGGTCAGCAGAATGTTTTCGCGGTAAAGGTACATCGCGGTTTCGCCGTCGTAGAAGCCGAGCACCTTGAGGGTGGCCAGTTCCCGTTCCCGCTCATCGATGTTGATGCTGGTCAGGCTGAACAGCACCACAAAGGCGAGGGCCGCCGCCGAGAAGATCAGCACCACCACGACAATATCCAGCGCGGAGATCATATCGTCGAAATTCGCCCGGATAGCGGTGTTGAAGGCGACGCCGCTGACTGCGCCGGTGTCGAGGAGCGTCCGGGACAGGCCGTCCTCCGTCTCCTGCGAGGTATCGTTCAGCTGGGCGAAAACCGTGTTCTGCTCCGGGGAAGCGCCAAAGGCGGACTCATACGCCCCCGGGGTCATGTAAACGTAATGGTAGACGTAGTTTTCCACAATTCCGGTGATCTCCACCGCGGCCTCGCGGTTGTCCCCGTCCCGGAGAGTGAGGGTATCCCCCACCCCGACGTCCAGCAGCCTGCCCAGCTTTTCCGTGATCACGGCGCCCTCGTCCGGCAGGGAAACGTCCTTGCCCGTCCTCCGGTTTTTCAGGGTCATGAACTGCAGGAACTCTCCCTCGTCCTGCGGAACAACCAGATAGACCTCCTGCCTTCCCTGTGCAGACAGCGCGTCCGCGATTTCCTGGTGGAGCTCGACGCTGCGGCCGATTTCCTCCGTCCGGTCCAGCACGGCGGCCAGCGCGTCCTTTTCCACCCCGGTGGCGCCGCTGTCCAGGGACACCTGCATGTCGTACTTCTGAATCTTCTCATACTGCTTGGGGATCATCATGCGGATGGAATCCTTCAGCCCGAAGCCGGTAAAGATCAGCGCCGTACAGCCCGCCACGCCGAATATGGTCATCAGCAGCCGTTTTTTGTATCGGAATATGTTCCGGCAGGTCACCTTTTTGGAGAAGTTGATATGTTTCCAGATAAAGCCCACCCGCTCCAGAAGGATCCGCTTGCCCTCCTTGGGGGAGCGGGGCCGCATCAGGGAGGCCGGGGTGCTCATCAGCTCGCCCTGGCATACCAGGAACGCCGGCAGCACCGCGCAAAGCAGCGCGCCGCCCCCCGCCAGCAGGGAATTCTCCACGTTCAGCGGGGTCAGAACGGACGGCAGCGTATAGAGGATGCCGTAGGCGTTGGCGACGACCCACGGGAAGAAGCTGCAGCCCACCGCAACGCCCAGGATAATCCCGCCGACCGTCGCCAGCCCCGCGTAAACCAGGTACTTGCAGGCAATCGCCATCCGGCCGTAGCCCAGCGCCTTCATCACGCCTATGACGGTGCGGTCGTCCTCCACCATCCGGGTCATATTGGTCAGGCTGACCAGCGCCGCCACCAGGAAAAAGATCAGCGGGAAAACCAGCCCGATCGCCGCGACGCGGTCGGTGTCCTGGATGTAGCTGGCGAAGCCGGCGTTCATCCGCAGGTCAAGCGGGAACCATTCCGGCTCCTCCAGGTCGGCCAGGGCCTCCTCCCCGTCCGCGATCTGCTGCCGGGCGTCCTCGATTTGAGCAAGCGCATCCGGCTCCTTTTCGTTGTATTCCGCCCAGCCGTCGGCCAGCTCCTGCCTGGCATCCGCCAGTTCCTTCTCCGCGTCGGCCAGCTCCTGCTCCCCTTCGGCGCGGCCCCGGGCAAATGCCTCCCGGCTGTCCTGGTATTCCCGCAGGCCGCTTTCATATTCGGCGCGGCCCTCGGCCAGAGCCGCCTCGCCCGCCTCCAGCCGGGCCTCGGCCGAAGCGAGCGTTTCCTCGGCCGCCGCAAGCTGCGACCTGCCGGCTTCCAGCTCGGCGCTTTTTTCCTCATAGGTGGCCCGCAGGATCTCCAGCTGGGCGGCCAGCTGCTGCGCCGGTTCGCTTTCCGGGGGAAGGAGGGCGAGCTGCGCCTCCAGCTCGCCGATGCCGTCCTGAAGCTGCCGTAAGCCTGCCTCCCCCTCCTGAAGAGCCGCCCGGTTTTCCTCCAGCTCGGCGCGGCCCTGCTCCAGCTGCGCCCGGCCGTCGGCCAGTTCCCGCTCGTTTTCCTCCAGAACGGCGGCCGCCTCGTCCAGCTGCGCTTTGGCGTCCGCAAGCTGCCGCTCTCCGTCCGCCATCTGTTCCTCAAATTCCTCGCGGCCGTCGGCCAGCTCCCGCTCCCCGTCCGCGATCTCCTGCTCGGCATCCTCCAGCTGCCGACGGGCGTCGGCCAGTTCCTGCTCCCCGTCCGCAAGCTGCTGACGGGCGTCCTCCAGCTCCGCCTGCGCGTCGGCGGTCAGCGTCTCATACCGCACGGGATTGCGCACCGCGCCCGCCGCCTCCAGCCGGTCGCAGAAATCCTCCATCGCCTGCTCGTATTCCTCGGAAAAGCGGGAGTACCCGGTGTCCTCCGCCTGAAGATAGACCTGGGTGTATACCTCCAGCGTAAAATTCTCCACCGGGAGGAAGACGAACCCGCTCAGGTTCCCGCTCCCCTTGGTGCTGCTCCCCCGGTCGAAGGAGATATAGTCCAGCGAGCGGACCGAACCGACGACGGTGTATTCCGTCCGGCTGAGGGAATCGGCGATCTCCGGGTCGTCGCGGGTGTCCACAACGACGGTGTCCCCCATGGCGAAGCCCTCCATCATGGCTTCGTCGATCACGCACTCGTCCTCCGCCTGCGGCAGGCGTCCCTCCACCACCACCAGGCGGTTGATCGCCTCATCCGGGTTCTCCTCCGCCGCCCGCCAGTCCAGGGACTGGAAGCTGACCAGCAGGGGATTGTCCCCCTGCTGCAAAAAGCCGTCCACGGTATAGCCCGGCTGAACGGCCTTCACCCCTTCCACCCCCCGCAGGGCGGCCAGGTCGTCCTCGTCAAAACCCAGGGTGGAAAGGACCCGCACGTCCGCCGCGTTGTAATCGTCGAAATACCGGTCCACCGTCAGCCGCATGTCCGGGCTGGCGGAACGGATGCCGGCAAAAAAGGCGACGCCGAGCGCCACAATCAGAAAAATCGCCGCAAAGCGGCGCGGACTGTACCGGATCTGCCGGAACACGTCCTTCCAGAAGGCTCTCTTCATCACCATTCAATCCTTTCGACCGGCAGCGGATTCGGGTTTTTCTCCGCCGACTTCACCCTGCCGTTGCGCACCTTGATAATCCGGTCGGCAATCGGGGTGATCGCCTGGTTGTGGGTGATGACCACCACCGTCATCCCCGCGCTCCGGCAGGTGCCGTGCAGCAGCTCCAGCACGGTGCGGCCGGTCGCGTCGTCCAGCGCGCCGGTCGGCTCGTCACACAGCAGGAGCTTGGGGTTTTTGGCCAGGGCGCGGGCAATGGAAACCCGCTGCTGCTCGCCGCCCGAAAGCTGGGCGGGGAAATTGTTGATCCGGTCGGCCAGCCCCACGTCGGTGAGCACCTGGCGCGCATCCAGCGGGTTGCGGCAGATCTGCGCGGCGAGCTCCACGTTCTCCAGCGCGGTCAGGTTCTGCACCAGGTTGTAAAACTGGAACACAAAGCCGATGTCGTGCCGGCGGTAGGTGGTCAGCTGCCGGCGGGTGAAGGCGGAGATCTCCTCCCCGTCCACAAAAATCTTCCCGCCGTCGCAGGTGTCCATCCCGCCGAGCATGTTCAGCACCGTCGTCTTCCCCGCGCCGCTGGGACCGACCACCACCACAAACTCGCCCTTTTCAATATCGAAGGTGATGCCGTCCGCCGCGCGGACGGTGACCTCCCCCATCTTATACACCTTGGTGACATCCTGAAAGCTCACATAACCGGCCAAGCAAACCACGTCCTTTATCCGCAACCGACTCCGGCGGCCGGGCGGCGGCCGGCCGGATCTTTTCTGCTTTTTATGTATTGTTTTTATTATAAGGGATATTTCTTGAAAAGGCTGCGGATATCTATGAACTTTGTGTAAATTTTCACGGGCAGGCTCGGCGGCGCGCCGGTCACATTTCCCGCCATTCCCACATAGGATGGGGCAAGAGAACGCCCTCTCGCCCTCCCATCCCCCCGCCCCTCGCCTGTCCCGTTCCCTTTGCCCGCAGCGGCGGCATGCCGTCTGCCGAATCTTACAGAAAGGAAGGACCGAACTGATGAACATAGAATCCTTTGCCGTCATCGGCGGGGACCTGCGCTGCGCCTATCTGGCGGGGCTGCTGGCCGCCGACGGCTATAAAGTCATTGCCTCCGGTTTTGACGGGGCGGACCTGCCGCCCTGCGTCACCGGCTGCACAAATCCCTCGCAAGCGGTCGCGCTGGCCGAGTTTGTTATCCTGCCCATGCCGGTCACCACCGACGGCAGCCTGCTCAACGCCCCCTTCTCCCGCTCCCGCATCACCCTGGAAGAAGTGCTGGGCGCCATGAAGCCCTCCCAAAAGCTGGTGGGCGGCGCGGTGAGCGATGCGGTGCGCGCGGAGGTCGAATCCCGCGGCCTGCGCATCGTGGATTATCTCCACCGGGACGAGCTGGCGGTTTACAACGCCGTACCCACCGCGGAGGGCGCCATCCAGCTGGCGATGGAGGAGCTGCCCATCACCCTCCACGGCTCGCGCTGCCTGGTGACCGGCTACGGGC
The DNA here is from genome assembly GCA_904419875.1 of Candidatus Avimonas caecicola. Taxonomy (GTDB): domain Bacteria; phylum Bacillota; class Clostridia; order Oscillospirales; family Acutalibacteraceae; genus Avimonas; species Avimonas caecicola. Next base: position 13,713 of record CAJFTG010000011.1, read on the forward strand.
GGGTCGCCCGCGCGCTGGCCCGGCGGCTGGGCGCGCTGGGCGCCGACGTCACCGTGGCCGCCCGCAGATTTTCCGACATCGCCCAGGCGGAATCCCAGGGGCACACCGGTGTGGAGATCGCCCATCTGGACGACGCGGGGGATTTCGACGTGATCTTCAACACCGTTCCCGCCCTGATTTTCGACCGGGACCGGCTGGAAGGGCTGGAAAGATCCACCCTGCTGATCGATCTCGCCTCCCGCCCCGGCGGGGTGGACTTCAACGCGGCGGCGGAGCTGCAGATCAAAACCATCTGGGCGCTCTCCCTGCCCGGCCGCGTCGCGCCGAAAAGCGCGGGGCAGATCATTAAAAACACCATTCTGAACATGATTAAGGAGGGGTTCTGATGAGTGAGCCGCTTCGCATCGGGTTTGCCCTTTCCGGCTCGTTCTGTACCTTCGCCCGCGTGCTGGAGGAGATGAAAAAGCTCCGGGCGGCGGGCATGGAGATCACCCCGATCCTCTCCTTCAACGCCGCGGCCCTGGACACCCGCTTCGGCACGGCGGCGGATTTTATCCGCGAGCTGACCGACTTGACCGGCCATGTGCCGCTGACCACCCTGACCGAGGTGGAACCGATCGGTCCCAAGGGCCTTTTCGACGTGCTGGTCTGCGCCCCCTGCACCGGCAGCACCCTGGCAAGGCTTGCCTGCGGGCTGAGCGACACGCCGGTTTCCCTTGCGGTCAAATCCCATCTCCGCCGCAGCCGGCCGGTGGTCATCGCGGTTTCCACCAACGACGCGCTGGGCGCCTCCATGCGGAACATCGCGCTGCTGAAAAACACCAAGCACCTGTACTTCGTCCCCCTGCGGCAGGACGACCCGGTAAACAAGCCGAACTCCCTGGTGGCCGATTTCTCCCTGATCGAAAGCACCATCGCCGCCGCCAGGGCCGGCACCCAGATCCAGCCCCTCCTGGGATAAGGCGGCAAGGGCTTGGCATCCGTCCGTTTTGTGCTATAATAAGGGAGGCGGTCTTCGCCGCCTGACTTAAAAACACGATACGGACGGAGGAAATACCCATGATTGCACTGGCCAGCGACCATACCGCTTTGGAACTGAAGGCGGAAATCAAGAAACTTCTGGACGAAATGGGGCTGGAATACAAGGATTTCGGCACCTGCACCGCAGAAAGCTGCGATTACCCGATCTTCGGCGTCCGCGCGGCCAAAGCGGTCGCCAGCGGGGAGTGCGACCGGGGCATCGTCATCTGCGGCACCGGGGTGGGCATCTCCCTGGCGGCGAACAAGGTCCCCGGCATCCGCTGCGTGGTGTGCAGCGAGCCGTACTCCGCCCAGCTTTCCCGCAGGCACAACGACAGCAACATGCTGGCCTTCGGCGCGCGGGTCGTCGGGCCGGAGCTGGCGAAAATGATCGCCCGGGTGTGGCTGGAGGCCGAATTCGAAGGCGGCCGCCATCAGCGGCGGGTGGATATGCTCGCGGCGCTCGACCGGCGCGAAGATCTGGAATAAGCCCGGCCGGGAAAGCGCCTTGGCCCCGCCAAGAGGGGCGGCCCCGTCCCTAAAAGCCGCGGCCCATGCCCGTATACGCCGGAACCGGAAAAGGCCCGCCTTTCGCGCCGGACGCGGAAGGCGGGCTATCATTGTACGCGGTTGGAGCGGAATGTCCCCCGTTCGTCCGGAGGCGGGCAGGCAACCATAGCCAGAGGCTCCCCTGCGGGAAGCCTTTGACCGTTGAAAAAGCGCCTGCCCCCTGGCCCTGGATTGCCTCGGGCGACCGGACAGCCGGCGGGAAACAGGCTTTAACGGACTTTATTGCAGCATAATCCCTCGGACAAAATCACATATTCTGCCGCCTTTGCGGCCTTTCGCACCGGACAGAGGCAGCATACGGTGGATCGAAACGCGCGGGCTTCCCTTTGGGAAGCCCGCTTTCCAATAAATAAGAAAAAGCGCGGCAAGGCGTTGGTTCACCGGCTGTTTGCCGGGTCCCGGAAAGGTCCGTCGCCGGGGCGCCCCCTCAAAGGGCGTCGAAAAATAATCGATCGCGGCAAGGGCGGCTTCTTCCCGCCTGCCGGACAGTTTGGAGGCCGCCGCAGGAGGAAGTTCCCTGAAGTTCCCTGAAGTTTCCTGCAGCGGCCCCTTCCCCGGCAGGACGGGGCCCGCCGCCTGCGCGGCCGCGCCCGGCCCCGGCGCGCGGAAGGCTTTCCCGGGCGGTTCCCCCGGCCCCTTTCCCCGGACTGCCGCAGCTCAAAGCGCCAGCAAACCCTTTTCCAGCATCGACTGGGCGGCAAGAAGCACCCCGGTCTTGCCGGAGTGGAAATTCAGCCCGCCCTGCATATAGGCGGCGTAGGGCTCCCGCAGGGGCGCGTCCGCCGACAGCTCGATGGAAGCGCCCATGGTGAAGGCGCCCGCCGCCATGATAACCGGGCTCTCATAGCCGGGCATGTCCCACGGTTCCGGGACCACAAAGGCGTCCACCGGGGCGCCCCGCTGCATCCCCTGGCAGAAGGCGACCAGCGCCTCCGGGGTGCGGAGCCTCACCGCCTGGATGATGTCGGCGCGCCGCTCGTCCGCGCGGGGGGCGACCTCGTAGCCCAGGAGGGAGAACAGGGACGCGCAGTACACGGCGGTCTTCAGCGCCTCGCCCACCACGTGGGGCGCGTGGAACAGGCCCATATACAGCGTGCGGTTATGCCCCAGGGAGGCGCCGACCTCCCGGCCCAGGCCGGGGGTGGTCATCCGGCAGGCGCACAGCTCCACCAGGTCCGCCCGCCCGCAGAGATAGCCGCCGTTTTCCGCTATGCCGCCGCCGGGGTTCTTGATGAGGGAACCGGCCATCAGGTCGGCCCCCACGGCGGTCGGTTCGGTTTCCTCCACAAATTCGCCGTAGCAGTTGTCCACGAACACCACCGAATCGGGGGAAACCTCCCGCACGGCGGCGACGATCTCCCCAATCTGCCCGACGCGCAGGGAGGGGCGCAGGCTGTACCCGCGGGAGCGCTGGATATGCACCAGCCGGGGCTGCGTCTCCGCCGCCGCGGCCCGGATGGCCGGCAGGTCGGGCAGCCCGTCCCCATCCAGCGCCACCTCCCCATACCGCACGCCGAAATCCCGCAGGGAACCCATGTCCGCGTGCTTTCCATTGGAATCGGGCAGGCCGATCACCTTTTCCAGCGTGTCGTAAGGCCGGCCGGTAACCGCCAGCATGGTGTCGCCGGGCCGGAGCACGCCGAACAGCGCGATGGTGATGGCGTGGGTGCCGGATACGATGCTGTGCCGCACCAGCGCGTCCTCGGCCCCCATCGCCTGTGCGAACACCCCGTCCAGCGTGTCCCTCCCCCGGTCGCCATAACCGTAGCCGGTGGTTGGGACGAAGTGGCTCTCGCTCACCCGATGGTCAATAAACGCGGCCAGCACCTTCTGCTGGTTGTACTCCGTCGCCCGGTCGATGCGGGCAAACGCGGCCGAAGCCTCCTCCATCGCCCGTTCGGACAGGGCGAGCAGGCGGTCGTCCACGGAAAAAAACGCGGATTTTGTCATAGCGGTATGTTCATGCCTTTCTTTCCGGCCGCCGAAATCCTACAATATTTTCAGCAGCTTTTTATATTTTCCGTATTGATCTTCGCCCTCATAAAGCACCCGGGTAAATCCCTTTTTCCGGTATAAACAGAGGGCGGCTGTATTCGCATCGTCAACCCCCAGCGAGAGTTCCGTAAAACCTTCCTCCCGCGCTTTCTCCGCCAGAAAGTCCACCAGCCGGCCGCCGAGCCCCTGCCGCCGGTATTCCGGGCGGACAATCAGGCGGGACAAATACGCGCGCCGGCCCGCAACGGTATAGTCCGGGTCCCCGGTATCCCTCACCAAAGCGATTTCCGCCAGCCACTCGCCGTTTCGGCGGAAAATAAAGACGGACCGGTTTCCCTCCAGCAGCTCCTGATACCAGCGCCGCGCTTGCTCCCTGTTTTTCTCCATATCCCAGATCACGCCGCAGCGGCTGTATTCCGCAGGTTCAAGCGGTACAATTTCCCCGGCCGGATGTTCCTTGAGCGCGTCCATGCTCTTCCCTCCGCCTCCCTCTGTCTCTCTGTGCCTCTCTCCGTCTTTCTGTCTCCCTCTTTCCGCCTTTCCGATTTCGCCAAGCCTGTTCCGCGGCGCCTACCGCCGCTTCAGGCTCCCCCATTCCCCCGCGTCCGCAAAGCCGATGCCGGCATAGAGCGCATGGGCGCGGGCGTTTTTGGGCGAGAGGAAAACCCGCCGCCCCTCTGCCAGCAGGCCGCGCGCCAGGGTGAGGACCGCGGCGGAGGCGTATCCCTTCCCCCGCCCGGCCGGCAGGGTGGCGACCGCGCCGATCAGCGCCGCGCCGCCGTAGGGAACCGGCTCGCAGGGGGCGGGGCCGCACTCGGCCACCGTCATCGCGGTGGAAACCGCCGCCCCGCCCTCCTTAAAGCCGGACAGGCGGCACAGGCCGTGCCGCACCCGGTGGGAAACATCCACATACCAGGCGGAGAAGGGGGGCAGGGAACCGGCAAAGCAGGCCGCCAGCACCGGGTATGCCTCCCGGGGGGTCAGCGTTTCCGGATCCCGCCGCGGGGCCGCCAGCGCCGGGCCGGGGGCCATCACCGCGCCGGTCTCCACCCGCCAGCCTCCCGCGGCGGCCAGGCGGCGGGCGGTCTCCCCGTCCGTGCGCACGCCGGCGGCCTCCGGCTGCATGGAGGCGAAGGCCGCCCATTCGGCGTTCAGCCCCCGCGGCAGGGAAAGGGTCATCGTCCCATCCATCAGGGAGGCAAAGCCTCCCTCCCCGTCGCACCACAGGCGGAGGAAGGGCAGGCCGGGCCCGTAAGCGTCCGCCAGCGCGCGGATCCGCACCGCCGCTTCGGTATCGGGAATCAGCCGGCTGAGGTCCTCCGCCGCGGCTTCCCGGATCATGGCGATCACCGTTCCTTTCACAGATAAGGAGGCAGAAGCCCGCGCCGGCGCGCGGCGGGGGCCGCTTCGGGGCCGGGGCGGGTTGCTGCCTCTTGGGGATGCCGCGTTCAGGCCAGCGGCGGCAGCCCGTCCTCCGCCGGAAGCTCCTGTGCCAGCGCCCCGAGCAGGGCGGCGGCGGCGGTCAAATCCTTTTTGGATAATACGCAGGAGGGGGAGTGGATATACCGGCAGGGCAGCGACACCGCCGCCGTCCGCACCCCGCCGCGGGACAGATGGATCGCCCCCGCGTCGTTCCCGCCGGCGATGACGGTTTTGGTCTGGGTGGGGATGCCGTCCCTGTCCGCCAGCGCGCGGATCCGCTTGTACAGCGGGCGGTCGTACAGGGTGCAGCGGTCCATGAAGGAAACCACCGGCCCGCCGCCCACCCGGCAGACCTGCTTTTCCTCCGGCACGCCGGCGATATCCGCCGCGGTGGTGGAATCCACCGCCACCGCCACGTCCGGGGCCGCGGTGTAGGCCGCCGCCTTCGCCCCCCGCAGCCCCACCTCCTCCTGCACGGTGAAGGCGAGGGTCAGGTCGTACGCCGGCGCCTCGTCGACCAGGCCGAGCAGCAGGGCGCAGCCGGCCCGGTCGTCCAGCGCGCGGGCCTTGATCAGCCCCCCCTCCAGCTTGACAAAGCCGCTGTCGAACACCGCGGTGTCGCCGGGGCGGGCGAGCTTCTCCGCCTCTTCCCGGTCGCGCGCGCCCAGGTCGATGAGCAGCTTGTCCAGCGGAACCGCTTTGCCCCGCTCCTCCTCGCTGCACTGGTGGAAGGCCCGGCCCGCGATCACGCCGGGACGGCCGTTGACCGTTACCCGGCGGCCGTAGACCACCGCCGGGTCCAGCCCGCCGACCGGAGCAAAGCGGAGATAACCCTCCCCGGTGATTCCGGTGACGATCAGCCCCACCTCGTCCATATGGGCCGCAAACATCACGGTGCGCGCCGCCCGGCGCCGGCCCGCCACCTGCGCGATCACGCTGCCCAGCGGGTCCACCGTAATCTTCATCTCAGCCGGGGAAGCCGCGAGCTGGTCCAGAATATACTCCCGCACCGCCTCCTCCCGTCCGGAAACGCCGTCCAGGGAACAGAGCCTTTTCAGGCGGGTCATGCTTGTGCTCATAACGCCTCCCCCTCCTTTTTCGCAAACTCCGCCATCAGCCGGGCGGTATTTTCCACGTCCCGCAGGTCCACGACCTCCGCCGGGGTGTGCATATACCGCAGGGGGATGGAAAGCAGCGCGGTGCGCACCCCGCCGCGGGCGTCCGCAATGGAATCCGCGTCGGTGCCCGTGTCCCCGCCCATCACTTCGTTCTGGCTGGGGATGCCCGCCTCCTCCGCCAGGGCGAGCAGGCGGCGGGTCAGCCGGTCGTCCAGGCCGGGCGCCCAGCCGATCATCGGCCCCCCGGCAAGCACCCCGCACCGGGCGCGGTCCGCGTCGGGGGTATGGGCGAAGCTCACATCCACCGCAATGGCGGCGGACGGCGCAACCCGGTAGGCAGCGGCGGCCGAACCCCGGCAGCCCAGCTCCTCCTGCACGGCGAAAACGGCGGCGATGTCGCACTCCAGCTCCTCCCCCGCCAGCAGGTCGAGGCAGCGCAGCACCGCGGCGACCCCGGCACGGTCGTCCAGCGACTTGCCGCTCACCCGCTCCCCGGCGAGCGGGCGGAAATTCGGCCGGAAGGAGACCCTGTCCCCCGGCCGGATATGCCGGCGGGCGCGCCTGGCGTCCATCCCGACGTCGATCCCCAGCTCGGGAATCGGCGGAATCTTTCCGCCGCCGTCCGGCCCGCTCAGATGTGGCGGCACCGAGCAGAACACCCCCGCATAGTCCTTGTCGCCGTGAACCACCACTTCCGCGGCGATCAGGGCGCGCCGGTCGGTGCCGCCGCAGGCGGACACCCGCACAAAGCCGCCGTCATCCACGCCGGTGACGATCAGCCCCACCTCGTCGATATGCGCTTCCAGCATCAGCAGGGGGGCGTCGTCCCTCCCGCAGCGGCGGCAGCCGATCACGCTGCCCAGCGGGTCCCGCTCGACCTCGCAGCCCAGCTCCCGCAGAAAGGCGGTCGCCGCATCCGGCGCGGCGGCCAGCCCGCCCACCCCCGCGGCCCCGCTCAGGGTGCCGAGGACGGCGCACAGGTCCATTGCCATCACTTTGCCATTCCTTTCTTTTCCATCGTTTCAGCGGGGAATCGGCGCCGCGTTCCCGGCGCCGGGGCGCGGAGCCCCTCCCCTTCTCGTTTTGCCGGTTTGCCGGTTTGTCCCTGCCCGGCCGGCTTACTCGTCCAGCGCCTCCACCAGGCGGCGGAAGTGGTCGCCCCGCTCCTCAAAATTCCGGTACATGTCGAAGCTGGCGCTCGCCGGGGAGAGGGTGACCACGTCCCCTTCCCGCGCAGCCGCCGCGGCGGTGCGCACCGCCTCCTCCATCGACTCCACCCGGTGAACCGGCAGGTCGGAGCAGGCGCGTATAGCCCGCTGGATCGCCTCCGCCGTCGCGCCGAGCAGCACCGCCTCCTTCACCGTTTCGGCCGCCGCCGGCCCCAGCGGCTCATACGGGATATGCTTGTCGTAGCCTCCGGCGATGAGGATAACGTTCTTGCGCTCCGGGCTCTTTTCCCGGAAGGCGCGCAGGCCGGCGATGGTGCGGGTAGGGCTGGACGCGATGGAGTCGTTGTAATACTTCACGCCCCGCCTCTCCCGGATCAGCTCGCAGCGGTGGGGCACCCCGCCGAACCGGCGCGCCAGGTCCGCGACGGCTTCCGGCCCCGCCTTCCCCCACACCGCGCAGGCTGCGGCCAGGAAATTCTCCACGTTGTGCATCCCCGGCAGGCGGATCTCCGCCGCCGGGAGAAGCGGCGTGTCAACGCCGTTTTCGGTCATGACCAGCATCCCGTCCGGCGTGAGCCACGCCCCGCGCGCCGGCTTCTCCCGGCGGGAGAAGAAATACACCGGCGCGGCGGTGTCGGCGGCAAAGCCGCGGGTGATCGCGTTGTCCGCGTTGAGCACCGCGCGGCAGGCGGCGTCCTGCTCCCTGACCAGGTTCCGCTTGGCCCCGACGTATTCCTCCATGTCGGTGTGCCAGTCGAGGTGGTTCGGGGCCACGTTGGTGACGACCGCGGTATCTACCCGGCGGTGCATCCCGGTGAGCTGAAAGCTGGAGAGCTCCACGACCACCTCGTCCTCCGGCCGCACCTCCAGGATGTCGGGCAGCAGCGGCCGGCCGATGTTCCCGCCCAGATGGACCCGGCGTCCGGAAGCCTCCAGCAGGCGGGCGATGAGGGTGGTGGTGGTGGTTTTTCCGTCCGACCCGGTGACGGCGGTCACCGGCGCCGGGGAAAGGGCGAGAAACAGCTCCATCTCCGAGGTGACGGGCACCCCGCGGCGGCGTGCCTGCTCAAACTCCGGCAGATACGGCTTCATCCCCGGGGTGCGGAGGACCAGGTCCGCGCCGCATTCCTCCAGCGAGGAGAGATATCCCTCCCCCAGGCAGAGCGACGCGCCGGCTTCCTCCAGCAGCTCGGCGGTCCCGCCGAGCTGCTCCCGGGAACGGCGGTCGCAGGCCGTTACCCGCGCGCCGTAACGCAGGAACTGCAGCACCACCGGCGGGTTGTTGTTGCCCAGGCCGCACACGGCAACCCGCTTCCCCTTCAGCCAGCTGAAAAAATCCGCAGCGTTTGCAATATTCAAAACCGCATCATCCTTACCATCATATTCCTATTGGTATATTATACTGAGAAGCGGCGGAAATATCAACAAAAGTCCCGGGAAAAGCCCGGATTTCGAAAAAAGGCGGGCGGCGCCGGCCGCCTGTCCGGCATCCGGGCGGGAAGCGGCGTGGGAACCGGGAATATATAAACATTTTATAAACGTTCCGGGAATCCGTTGAAGTTTCGCAAAAAAAACGATACAATATAACAGAAACCAGCCTGGGGCCGGATGGTTCTGTCCGGCGCTCGGGCGCCTTTCAGCGAAAGGAACGGATGGTTATGTTTTTTTACGAGGGGTATATCTGCCCCGTTTGCGGAAAAAAGTTTCAGGAAACCGACGACATCGTGACCTGTCCGGAGTGCGGCGCCCCCCATCATCGGGCCTGCTGGCAGCAGGAGGGGCACTGCCATTTCGCGGCCGACCACGGCACCCCCCGTCAGTGGAAGCGGCCGGAGGAGCCTTCCGGCGTGCCCGACCACCGCGCCGGCCCCGCCGCGTCCTCCCACGGACCGCAGGCCGCGCCTCCCCCGTCCTCCGGGGCGGCGGGCGGCCGGATTTGCCCCCGCTGCGGGAAGGCCAACCTGGAATACGCGGAATTCTGCTCCCAGTGCGGGTATGAGCTGCCGCCGGCCGACTGGAGGTCCGGGCCCGCGCAGCAGACGCCGCCGAACTGCCAGCAGCCGCCTTATCAGCAGCCCCCCTATCAGCAGTACCGGCCGCAGGGCAGCCCCTATTATCCCGGCGGATACGGCGAATATTCGCCCTTCCGCGTGCCGGTGGTGGACCCGCTGGGCGGCGTGCCGCAGGGGGAAACCATCGACGGGGAGCGGGTGGAGGACGTTGCGGCCTTTGTGGGGCCGAATTCCGCCTATTACCTCCCCCGCTTTTACAAAATGGCCCGCACCGGCTCCCGCCTGTCCTGGAACTGGCCGGCATTTCTGATCACGCCGTATTGGCTGCTCTACCGCAAGCAGTATGTTCCGGGCGGCATCCTGCTCGGGCTGGAAATGGTCAAAACCTTTCTGGAGGCGTTCATTCTGGGCACCTATATTTACCCGCAGCTGGACATGACCAGCACCGCCGCCATGTACCAGTCCATGTTCTCGCAGGTGCAGGGCGGCAGGCTGACCATCTACTTTGCCATCCTGTCGCTGATGACGGTCATCAGCCTGCTGCTCCGGGTGCTGTTTGGGCTGATCGGCAATTCCCTGTACCGGCGGGGCGCGTTGAAAAAGGTGAAGGCCGTGCGGGAAAAGCAGGGGAATCCCGCCCCGGTGCAGCCGGGGACGACGGACGGCTATCTGCGGCAGGCGCTGACGCAGAGCGGCGGCGTTTCCCTGGTTCTGGTGGCGGCCTCCGCCGGCATCATCTGGTTTGCGCAGATTCTGTTCCAGACCTTGTTTTTATACACCCTTTGATTGTGAAAGCGGCGTCCCCTCTCCCGTTGGGCCGCCGCTTTTCTGAACCGTGTTTTCCCGGTTCGCCACGACCGTTTGCGGAGAATGGGGTTGCCCGGTTATGCGGAATGTACAGGATTTTGCCTGCCCGGTGTGCGGAAAGCCGTTTGTTTCCGGCGACGACGTGGTCGTCTGCCCGCTCTGCGGCGCGCCGCATCACCGGGAATGCTATAAAAAAATCGGCCGCTGCGCCTTTGCGTCCGCCCATGGCACGGCGGCGCAGTGGCGCCCGCCCCTGAAAAAGGAGGACGAGGGCGTCTGGACGTGCGGCAACTGCGGGACGGTCAACCCCGCGGGAAGCGAAGCCTGCCGGAAATGCGGGCGGGCGTTTGAAGAGCCCGCGCCTCCCCGGCCGGAGGAGCAGAACCCGCCGGTGGACCCGGCCGTTTTTGCGCCGCCCTACACCCCCTACGGGGAAGTGCCCTCCGACGGCACGGTGGGCGGGGAAAGCGCGATGGAACTGGCCACCTATCTCGGGCCGCGGGCGGGGTATTACCTGCCGCGGTTCCAGTATATCGCGCAGGGCCGCAACCCGGTCTCCTGGAACTGGGCGGCCGCCCTGTTCCCGGTGGAATGGCTGCTCTACCGAAAGATGGGGAAGCTGTTTGTGCCGGCCCTGTTCCTCTCCCTGCTGCTTCTTTCGCCCTACCTGGCGGCCCTCGCGCTGGGGATGCGGGCCGTGCTGGCCGATTCCTCCGCGCTGCAGGCGTTTCTGGCGGCGGGGGAAATCCCGGCGGGCAGCGTCCCGGCGTGGCTGCTGCTTCTGGCCCATCTTTCCTCGCTGGTTTCCCTCACGCTGCGCTGCGCGCTGGGGATGCGCGCCAACAGCCTGTACTGGAGGCACGTCAAAAGGATGATGGGGAGAATCCGCCGGGAATGCCGGGAAGACGGCGATTCGCTGGTATACCGCTATGCGCTGTCCGGGCGGGGCGGCGTTTCGGCCGCCCGGGTCGTTCTCTACTGGGGAGTCCTGGCCGCCGTGCTGCTGGCTCCCCTTGCGGCGTGGCTGCTGTGGTGAGCGGCGTTCAAACGCCGGCCGGCCCGGCTTCCGGCGGCCATCCGCGCAATCCCCCGGCACATGGGAGGGGACAAACCGGCGCCGGTTTGCTCCGCCTTTTCTGACAACCGGCCGTCCCCTTTACTTCCATTCAGAAAGCGAGGAAAAACCATGCCCCACGCAAAAATCCGCAAGGCCGTCATCCCGGCGGCCGGGCTGGGCACCCGGGTGCTTCCCATCAGCAAGGCGCTGCCCAAGGAAATGCTCCCCATCGTGGACAAGCCCGCCATTCAATATATTGTGGAAGAGGCGGTCCGCTCCGGCATCGAGGACATCCTGATTATCACCAACCGGAACAAAGGGGTGATCGAGGACCATTTCGACCATGTGCCGGAGCTGGAGGCCCGTCTGGCTTCTTCCGGCAAGGACGACGCCCTGCAGGAGCTCAACGGCATCACCCGGCTGGCCAACCTGTATTTCATCCGCCAGAAGGAGACCCGGGGCCTGGGGCATGCGGTCGGCTGCGCCCGCTCTTTTGTGGGGGCCGAGCCGTTTGCCGTCCTTTACGGGGACGACGTGATCCTCGGGGACGACCCGGCCTGCGGGCAGCTCTGCCGCGCGTATGAGGAGTTCGGCCTGGGCGTGGTGGGCATCAAGGAGGTCACCCCGGAGCAGATTCTCCGCTACAGCTCGCTGAAGGTGGAAAACCTGCGGGACAACCTTTACCGGGTCACCGACATGATTGAAAAGCCGTCCCCGGACAAGGTTCTCTCCCTGTTTTCCATCCTGGGGCGCTGCGTGCTTCCCCCCGCGATTTTCGACATCCTTGACCGGACGCCGCCCGGCGCGGGCGGGGAAATCCAGCTGACCGACGCGATGCTGGCGCTGGCCCGCACCCAGGGGATGACCGGCGTGGACTTCACCGGCAAACGATACGATATGGGCAACAAGCTCGGCATCCTGCAGGCCACCTGCGAGGTGGCCCTGCGGCATCCCGAGGTGGGCGACGATTTCCGGAAATACCTCAAGGAGCTGGCCGCCACCCTGTAGTCGGACGCCGCCGAGGGGACGGATTCACGCCGGATACGGCCGTTTTGTCACGCCGGCTTCCGCCGGGCGGCCCGGCATTTCGGGCAAAAGGGTGGACGGGGGTGGACGAGGATGGACGGCCGAACAGGCAAACGGATGTACGGGGCGCTCGGCCCGTTCATCCGGAAAGCGCGCAGCCGCTGCGCAAAGGCCCGGCGGTACACACGGTTTGACCGTCCCGACGCGCCGCTGCCCGGCATCACCCAGGCCGGGAGCCTAGGCCATGCCCCGGGAAGAGGAAGAAATCCAGGACGCCAACGCCGTAGAACCGCTTGATTTCTGGATTTCTTTATCGCCGCATCGGCGGCGCCCCTGTGTTTTGAACGCCGGCGCTCTGCGGCGCGTATACAGTCCCGCCAGTGAACCGGAGGGGTGTTCAGGCCCCGTGCAAGCGCCACAGGGTACGAGCAGCTCCGCCTTGAAGGCGCGGATTCTTTTTATCCTTTTCTCTCCCTGCTCTCTCCCTGCCAAAAGCCTCCGGCTGTTCTTTGGCAATGCGTCCGCCCGGCCTTTTACTATTTTGCATTGCTGCGTCCGTTGTTTTTGCGGAAGCTTTTTGCCCCCGGTAAAACCGGGGGCTTTTTTCGCCGAAGCAGCAAAAAAAGCGCCGGGAGGAGGAAGGCCCTCCTCCCGGCGCCCTTTTGCGTGCCAAGGGCAGGGTCCGCCCTCCCCCACGCGGTATCCGGCTGTTTTCCCGCGGCTTTGAGCGCTTTTGCGGCTCCTTACGCCCGGTCGTCCAGCAGGGCTTCCAGCTCCCCAAGCATATCTTCAAACTCGGCAAGCGCCTCCTCCACCGGAGCGGGGGTGGACATGTCCACCCCTGCGCGCTTCAGGGTTTCGGCCGGGTAGTCGCTGCCGCCGGCGTGCAGGAAGGCGAGATACCGCCCCGTCTCCCCGTCCGCCAGCAGGCTGCGGGTGATCGCCGCGGCGGCGGAGAAGCCGGTCGCGTATTTGAACACATAAAAGGCGTTGTAAAAATGCGGGATACGGGCCCATTCCCAGCGCATATAGTCGTCGATCTCCACCGCGGGCCCAAAATAATCCCGCAGCAGGCCGCCGTATACCCCGCAGAGCGCCTCGCCGGTCAGCGGCTCGCCCTGTTCGGCCATCTCGTGCACCTTCAGCTCAAACTCGGCGAACATGGTCTGCCGGAATACCGTGCCCTTGAATTCCTCCAGGAAGCGGTTGAGCAGAAACGCCTTTTCCGTTCTCCCCTCCCGGGTGGACAGGTCGCAGCGGCCGATCATCCCCCGCATCAGGAGGTTTTCATTCACCGTGGAGGCGATCTCCGCCAGAAAGATCGGGTAATCCTTGGTCATATAGGGCTGGGTGTCGGAATAATAGGTGTGCATACAGTGCCCCGCCTCGTGCGCCAGGGTGAACACGTCCCCAAGCTGCCCCACAAAGTTGAGGAGCATATAGGGATGCACGCCGTATACCCCGGTCGCATACGCGCCGGTCGCCTTGCCCCTGGTCTCGTAGACATCCACCCAGCCGCCGGCCAGCAGGCGGTCCAGGTCCTTCTGATACGCCTCTCCCAGCGGCGCGAGATACTCCCGCACCATCTCCTTGGCCTGCTCGTAGGTATATTCCCTGTCCGGCATCTCCACGATGGGAAGATAGCAGTCGTAAATGTGCAGCTTCTCCACCCCCAGGCGACGGCGGCGCAGCTCCAGATAGCGGTAATAGGCCGGCAGGTGGGCGCGCACCGCCGCAATCAGCCCGGTGTAGACCGAGCGGGGCAGGTTGTCCGCAAACAGCGCCTGATCCAGGCAGCTGTCAAAGCGGCGCGCCTTTGCGCCGAACACATCGGCCCGTACGCTTCCGGCGTACAGGGCGGCGATGGTGTTCCCCATTCCCGCAAAGGCGGTGTGCATCGCCCGAAAGGCGTCCGCCCGCACCCGGCGGTCCCGGCTGTCACGGAACTTGCCGAACAGGCCGTCGGTCAGCTCCACCCGCTCGCCCTTCTCGTCCACGACCTCCCCGCGCTTGAGGTCTACGCTGTCCAGCATGGTAAAGGCGGCGTCCATGCTCTCGAGCGCCGGCCCGGCCATGGAAAGGAGCTGCTCTTCCCGGGCGGAGAGGACGTGGGCGCGGGAGCGGATCACATCGTCGGCCATGTGGCGGAAATCGGCCAGGGCCGGGTCGCCATACACCCAGCCGCGCAGGGTGTCCGGCTCCATCGCCGTCATCTCCGGGGTGAGGAAGGAGGCGGTTTCCTGGATTTTGAACAGCACCGCCAGCGCACGGTCGTGCATAGCCTGGTATTTCGGGTCGGCGTTGTCCACGTCCAGGTTCAGCTTGGCGTACATGTATACCCGCTCCAGCTCCTTTTCCATCTGCTCGTACAGCAGGAGCGCCGCCCGCAGGACCTCCTCGCTCTCCGCCAGCCTTCCCTGAAAGCCGGCAAGCTGCTCCGCCTCCGCCTGCACGCCGGCCAGGGCGGCTTCCCAGGCCGCCTCGTCGGGGAAGAGGTCGGTCAGCCGCCAGGTGTATTCCGCGGGGATCTCGCTTCGGTTGGCATACGTCATCGCTTTTTCATCCTTTTCTTGTCCCGGCCCGATACCGGCCGGCATTTTGATCGGCAGACCGCCGCCGGCGTACCGGCCGGTTTTGACGGTGTGCCGAGCCTATCCGACCGTATTATACCACAGCGCGGGAAGAATTTCCCGAAAATTTTGCCGGAACTCCTGTTGGAAGCCTCCCGCGCCTTTTCTCTCTGCCCTGCCTGCCCTCGGCTTGTCCCCCTCCTGTCCTCATCCAGTCTCCGTCCTGCCTCCGTCTGTTCCTGCCTAACTCCCGCCTGTTTCCCCTCCTTCTCTCCTCCTGCTCCCTCCTGCTCCCTCCTGCTCCCTTCTGCTCCCTCCTGCTCCCTTTTTGTCCTCTATTTACGCCCTCCCTTTTCTCCCTTTTCTCCTCCCGCGGGTTCCCCCAGGCCAGGCCGCGCAGGGCGCAGCATTCCCGGTGCTGTCCGAGAAGCTGGGCCCGCGGCAGCCGGGGGAGCAGCGCCTCATGCCAAAGCCGCAAGTCGCTCTCTCCTTCCCACCGTATGCGGTTAGTATGCACGGACCGGGCGGCCGCATGCGGCATACAATAAAACAGGGGCGCCGTGAAATGCAGGATGGGGGAAGGCGCGTTTCCGGCCGGCCAAAGGCGGCGGGCGAAGGCGACGCCCCGCCCGCAGGCCGCTTATCCCGGCGGCGCCCGCTTTCCTTCCGCCTTCCGCCCTGTAAGCACAGGAGGTTTTGCCCATGCCCGCCCGACAGTACGACCGTGCCAAAGCCATAGCCTACGCCCACCGGTGGGCCTATGGCCGCAATCCCGCTTACTACGACTTCTCCGCCCTGGGCGGGGACTGCACCAATTTCATCTCGCAGTGCCTGCGCGCGGGCGGCGCGCCGATGAATTACACCCCCGTCACCGGCTGGTTCTACAACAGCGCCGCCAGCCGCGCGCCGGCCTGGACGGGGGTGGAGCAGCTCTACCGCTTCCTCACCGGGAACAAGGGAGCCGGGCCGTACGCCCTTCCCGGCGCCCCGGGGGATATCCGGCCCGGGGACATCGTCCAGCTCTCGTTCGACGCGGCCAGGTTCAGCCACAGCCTGCTGGTCGTGGAGGTGAACGAGGGGCCGTCGCCGGAAAGCCCGGAAATCCTGGTGGCCACCCACAGCGACGACAGCGATTACCGCCCCCTCGACAGCTGGGTCGGCGTGACCCGCCGGTTCCTCCACATCGCCGGCGTCCGCTGAAACAGCGTTATGCCCGCCTGCCCCGGAAAATTTTTCCACGGGACAGGCGGGCTTTTTCCGCATCCGGTGGGGATTAACGCATCGGCCATCCCTTCTCTTCCGTACCTTTCGGGGATTTTCGGGCCCGGCCTGCGCGTTTCCGCCGGCTTGCGCCGGGGCGGCGGTTTCCGTATAGTGATTGGCAGGGGAACGGCGGCGGACGCCGTCCAGGCGGGCTACGGCGCGCAGCTTTCCTGCAGGATTTTCTCCGCTTCCTCCGCAATCGTCCTCTCCATATCCTCCTGCCACAGGATATAGGCCCGCTCCTCCTCCGCCTCCTCCCGGTTGAGCCGTTCATAATCCTCCTGCCGGTAGGCCATGGCCTCCTGCAGCGCCTTTTGGTGCTTTTCCGACCCCCACTCGCCGGCCGCGGCGTACAGGCGGTTCACCTCCTGGACCTTCTCCCCGCGCTGGACGGCGATCTCCTGTCGCCCTGCCTCGATCGCTTCGACCGTGTCCCTGTGCTCCGCCTCCCGGGAGGCGAACGCGGCGGCATACTTCTCCCGCACCTGCCGCAGCACGGCCTGTCGGATTTCCTCCGTGACCGGCGGCCTGGCCGCAGTTGTTTCCGCCGGCGGCTCCGTCGTCCGTTCCGTCGTCCGCTCTGCGGCCGTGCGCGAGGCGGTTGTCCGCCCGGTTGTCCGGCCGGCAGACGGCGGGGCGGAGGAAGCGGCGGACGAGAGGCCCTCCGTCGGGCGGGCGGCCGATATGCCGGAGGAGGCGGACGGTATGCCGGTAGTTCCGGCGGCCGTCGTGCCGGCGGGTTCCGTCCCATCCCCGCCGGCGGAGCTTCCGGGCCCGGGGGAGGCCGAACCGGCGGCCGGGGAATCCGGCGAGGGGTAGGAACGGGCCGTGCGCAGGCAGGAAAGCAGGATGACGAGGGCCAGAAAAACCAGAAGGCCGGCGGCGGCCAGAAGGGGAAACACCGGTTTCTTCGCCGCGGGCCCCTTTCCTCTATCCGGGTTTTCCATCTCACGCCACCTTCCATAATTTTCCTGTATTTAATTCTATTTTACTCTATTTTCCGGTTTCTTACAAGGCAGTTAATGTGAAGATTTCACACAAGTTATGGTAATAAAAAGGAGGGTCCCATGACCGTATCATCACGCATTTCCCCCAGCCGACCCGACCTCCCCTCTTCCCTCCCCGGCAGTCCCAGCCTCCCGCTCACACAGAAGGCGCTGCGCGCCTGGGCGGCCTCCGCACGGGAATATGCCCGGCAGGCGGAGGAACGGGAACGCATCCTCGCGGCCGGTTTTCCCGGCGGGGCCGGGCCGCTGGCGGCGCAGGCCGCCGGGTTTCGCCGGCAGGAGGCGGCGGTGCGGCGGGCGTTCGCCGACCGTCTGGACGGCTGCCCCCTGCCTCCCCGGGAATGGGACGTGCTGCGCCGGCATTACCTGGGATATCAGAGCTGGTCCGCCATGGCGGAGGATACCGGCTATTCCCGGCGCTATCTCCTGCTGCTTCACGCGCGGGGGATGCAGCGCCTGCTGGAATGGACGCAGCGGCAGAAGGGCCATGCGGGCGGCGCTTCCCGGTAAAACGCCGCAAAGCGCGGCGGCGGGCGCATTGTGTTTTTCGTCCCCCTGTGATAAGATAAAAGCGCATCAAAAGCCGTTTGGGAAGGGGAGTGCGCATGTACCGCATACTGATTGTGGAGGACGACGCCGGAATCGCGGCGGCCGTCCGCCGGCAGGCCGAAGCCTGGGGGTGGGAGGCCCGCTGTGTGGAAGACTTTCACGATGTCCTCGGCGAGTTCTCCGCCTATTCCCCCCACCTGGTGCTGATGGATATATCCCTCCCCTTTTACAACGGCTATTACTGGTGCGGCGAAATCCGCAGGGCGTCCAAGGTGCCCATCCTGTTTCTGTCCTCGGCCTCGGACAACATGAACCTGGTGACCGCCATCCAGATGGGGGGCGACGATTTCATCGCCAAGCCCTTTGACTCCAGCGTGCTGACGGCGAAAATCCAGGCCGTCCTGCGCCGCACCTACGACTACGGCGGACAGGTCCCGGTGCTTGAGCACCGGGGCGCGCTGCTCAACCTGGACGACGCCGCCCTGTATTACCGGGGGGAAAAGATCGAGCTGAGCAAAAACGAATACCGCATCCTGCAGACCCTGCTCAGGCAGAAGGGGAAGGTGGTCAGCCGGGAGCGGCTGATGGAGGCCCTGTGGGAGAGCGACAGCTATGTGGACGAAAACACCTTGAGCGTCAATGTCAACCGGCTGCGGAAAAAGCTGGACGCCGCGGGGCTTCCCGGCTTCATCGCCACGCGGGTCGGGTTGGGGTACCTGGTGGAATAGCGCGCCCCCCGCGGCAAGCGGCTTTCACCGGAGACGGGGCGGCAGCGCCCAACGGACAGGAGCGATTCCATGAAACTCGTCGGCCTTTATCTTCACCGGCACCGCCGGGGGCTTTTTCTCTTTGCGGCGTTCAGCGCGGTATTTTTCCTTGTGTTTTTTCTGTACGGCCTGCCGGTTTCCGCCGTGGCTTACGCGGCGTCCCTCTGCCTGGCCATCGGCCTGGCGGTCATGGCGCCGGATTTCCGGGCTTTTGTCCGCCGGCACCGCCGGCTGGAGCGGCTGCGGGAGGAAATCCTGCTTTCCTGCGATCACCTGCCGGCTCCGGACGGGACGCTGGAGGGGGATTACCAGGAGATCATCCGCTCCCTGTACCGGGACCGGCAGGAGCAGCTGGACCGGCGGGACGCCCTTTACGCCGATCTGGTGGACTCCTACACCGTTTGGGCGCATCAGATCAAGACGCCGATCGCCTCCATGCGGCTGAACCTGCAGGGTGAGGACAGCCCCCGGAGCCGGGAGCTGTCGGACGACCTGCTGCGCATCGAGCAGTATGTGGAGATGGCGCTGGCGGTCCTGCGGCTGGATTCCCGTTCGACCGATTACGTCATCCGGTCCGCCGGCCTGGACGGGATCGTCCGGCAGGCGGTGAGGCGGTACGCCCCGCTTTTCATCCGGCGGAAAATCCGGCTGGAATACACGCCGCCGGACAGCCGGGTGCTGACCGACGAAAAATGGCTGCTTTTTGTGATTGAGCAGCTGCTCTCCAATGCGCTGAAATACACCGGTCCCGGCGGTACGGTCGCCATCGGTGAGGAGGCCCCGCAGATCCTGCGCATCCGGGACACCGGCATCGGCATCGCCCCGGAGGACCTGCCGCGGGTCTTTGAAAAGGGCTATACCGGCGGCAACGGGCGCACCGACAAAAAGGCCAGCGGCCTCGGCCTGTACCTCTGCCGCCGGGTCTGCGACAGCCTGGGGCACCGTCTCCGGGTGGTTTCCGCCGTGGGCGGCGGCACCGTAGTGTATCTTGACCTGCGGGAAGCAGCGCTGGAAATCGAATAGGCCGTCTTACAAAAATGTAAGGGGAACACCGGGAAATGTAAGCCGAATCTATGGCGGCGCATTTCCCTTTTTCCTATACTGAAGGCAGGGGAGAGGCGGGGCGGCGTCCCGCCGCTTTCCCCCTCATTTTCAAAAGGAAGGACCCGATTTCATGCCGATTCTTGAAGTCAGCAATCTGAAGAAGATTTACACCACCCGCCTGGGCGGCGCCCAGGTGCAGGCCCTCCGGGACGTGAACTTCCGCGTGGAGGCCGGGGAATATGTCGCCATCATGGGCGAATCCGGCTCCGGGAAAACCACCCTGCTGAACATCCTGGCCGCGCTGGATAAGCCCACCGGCGGCTCGGTCCGGCTGGACGGGCGGGATTTGTCCAAAATCCGGGAGTCCGAGGTCGCGGCTTTCCGGCGGGACAATCTGGGGTTTGTGTTCCAGGAATTCAACCTCCTCGACACCTTTTCCCTCCGGGACAATATCTTCCTGCCCCTGGTTCTCGCGGGACGGCCATATGCCGAAATGGAGCGCCGGCTCGCGCCCATTGCCGACCGGCTGGGGATTGCCGGCCTGCTCGCCAAATACCCGTACGAAGTCTCCGGGGGGCAGAAGCAGCGGGCGGCCGTAGCCCGGGCGCTGATCGCCTCCCCCCGCCTCATCCTGGCCGACGAACCGACCGGCGCGCTGGACTCCAAGGCCACCGACGAACTGCTGCGGCTTTTTACCCAGATCAATCAGGACGGGCAGACCATCCTGATGGTAACCCATTCGGTCAAGGCGGCCAGTCACGCGCAGCGGGTGCTGTTCATCAAGGACGGGCAGGTGTTCCATCAGCTCTACCGGGGCGGCCTCACCGATTCGGAGCAGTATCAGCGCATTTCGGATACCCTTACTCTGCTGGCAGGCGGTGAAACCCTATGAAACACGGATTTTACCCCCGCCTGGCCCTGACCGGCATAACCAAAAACCGCCGGATTTATCTTCCGTACCTCCTCACCTGCGCGGGGATGGTGATGATGTTTTATATTGTCTGCTTCCTGTCCGTCAACCCGACGGTCCGCTCCATCCCCGGCGGAGATGCCATGCAGACGATGCTGTCCCTCGGCTGCGTCGTCCTCGGCGTGTTTTCCCTGATCTTCCTGTTCTACACCAATTCCTTCCTGATGCGCCGGCGGAAAAAGGAATTCGGGCTGTACAACATCCTGGGCATGGGCAAGCGGAACCTGGCCCTGGCGCTGCTGTGGGAATGCCTGCTGACCGCCGCCATCTCCTTCGCCGGCGGCCTGCTGGGCGGCATCCTCTTTTCCAAGCTGGGCGAGCTGCTGATGACCCGCATGCTCAACGGCGCCGCCAGCTTCGCCTTTACGGTTGACGTCCGGTCGGTTGGCGTGACCCTTGCCCTGTTCGGCGCCATCTTCCTGCTGCTGCTTCTCAACGCGCTGCGGCAGATCCATCTGACCAATCCGGTCGAGCTGCTCCGCAGCGAAAGCGTGGGGGAGAAGCCGCCCCGGGCCAACTGGCTTCTCGCGGTGCTCGGCCTCCTCCTGCTGGCGGCCGCTTATGCCCTGGCGGTCTCGATCGACGACCCGATGTCCGCCATCCTCTGGTTCTTTTTTGCCGTCATCCTGGTGATTGTCGCCACCTATCTGCTGTTCACCGCCGGTTCGGTCGCCCTCTGCCGCGTCCTGCAGAAAAACAAGCGGTATTATTACAAGACCAGCCACTTCGTCTCGGTTTCCTCCATGAAATACCGGATGAAGCGCAACGGCGCGGGGCTTGCCTCCATCGGCATCCTGTCCACCATGGTGATGGTGATGGTTTCGGGGACCGCCAGCCTGTATATCGGGGCGGAGGACAGCCTGCGCGCCCGTTATCCCCGTCATATCATGATCGAAACGGATTCCATCGACCCGGCCGTGCTGGAGGCGGTGCACGCCGCGGCGGGTGACGCCCTGCAGGGGGAGGAGGCGGAGAACCCGCTGCAGTACCGCACGCTGGAGACCGCCGTGCTGTTTGAAGGAGACACGGCGCTGACGGACCAATCCTCCCCGTATGCCTTCCAGCTGTCCGCGTATACCAACGCCCGCCAGCTTTTCTTTGTCCCGCTTGAGGACTACAACCGGCTGGCGGGGACGGAGGAAGCGCTGGGGCCGGGGGAAGCGCTGCTCGCCTGCTCCAAGCAGGACTATCCCTACGACAGCATCCGGATGGAGGGCCTCTCCCTGCGGATCAAAAAAACCGTGCCGAAATTTGTGGACAACGGCGTGGACGCCATGCTGCTTCTGCCCTCTATGTACATTGTCGTCCCGGACCTGGAAACGTACCAGCAGGCCCTGTCCGGCCGCACGGACGCCCGGGGGGAGCCGCTGGTCACCGCACAGGAATATTACGGCTTTGACCTGAGCGGGGACGACGAAAGGCAGACGGCGGTCCTCGAGCAGATTTCCGCCGCGCTGCGGCGGCTGTCCCTGGACGACCCGTCCTTTCCTTCCGTCGTCTGCGAAGGGGCCGCCAGGGAACGGGCGGGCTTTTACGGGCTGTCCGGCGGGCTGTTCTTCCTCGGCATTCTGCTGGGGATCGTGTTTCTCTTCGCCGCCGTGCTGATTATGTATTACAAGCAGATCTCGGAAGGGTACGAGGATCAATCCCGCTTTGCCATTCTACAGAAGGTGGGCATGACCCGGCGGGAAATCCGGAAAAGCATCAATTCCCAGGTGCTGACCGTGTTTTTCCTGCCGCTGCTGACCGCAGGCGTGCACACGGCTTTCGCCTTTCCGCTGGTCTCCAAACTGCTTTCGCTGTTCAACCTGGTCAACATCCCCCTGCTTGTGCTCGTCACCGGCGGCTGCTACCTGCTTTTCGCCCTGTTCTACGTCGCGGTGTACCGGATCACCTCCCGGTCGTATTACCGCATTGTCAGCGGCGCCGGCGACGCGGCGGAGTGACGGCGGCGCCCCCTCCCCGCTTACTCCCCCTGCGGCATCCCCTGCGCCGCCCCGCCATCCATTGGAAAGCCGCTTCCGTTTTTCCGGAGGGGAAGCGCAGGGAGCCCTCCCGGGGCGGCCGGCGCGATGCCTGCGGATGGAGATGGCAAAAAGGCCCGCCTTTCGAACAAGTAAGCTCGAAAGGCGGGCCTTGGTTTGAAAAGCGCCGCCGTCTGGCGGTCCCCCCCAGGCCCACGCGGCTTTTTCATCCCGCCGGCCGGCGCAGCCGGTTCCCTTTTCAGCCGGCCGCCTTAATAAATCGCCAGCCAGGTTACCGTTACGCTGATATCGCTGGATTTGGCGTTCGCCACGCGGATGGTAAACGACGACGTGCTGACCGCCGGGGACGTCAGGTGTGCCGTCGTCACGCCGTTCGTATAAAAGGACGCCATCACCATGGGGACGGACGGCAGGGTCCTTCCGAAGGAGATATTGAGCGGGTCGCTCATATACATCGAACCATATTCCGTTGTGCAGCTCGCATTCCCCGTCCACGTCCCGAACAGCAGATGCTTGCCGCCGATCGTCGCCGCATCCTGCACCAGCTTCCCCGAGGAATCCAGCGTTGCCACGCCGCTTGCCG
The DNA here is from genome assembly GCA_904419875.1 of Candidatus Avimonas caecicola. Classification (GTDB taxonomy): domain Bacteria; phylum Bacillota; class Clostridia; order Oscillospirales; family Acutalibacteraceae; genus Avimonas; species Avimonas caecicola. The sequence continues at coordinate 36,647 of CAJFTG010000011.1, forward strand.
CGCCTTTCTGGCTGGCCGGGATGGCTCCGATTTCCCCCGGCGTGGGCTTCTGCACCAGCTTCCCCGAGGAATCCAGCGTTGCCAGCCCGTTGGACACCCCCTTTTCCTCTTCCAGGTATTCCACCGCTTCCGCCACAGTGGGGGATACCTCCCAGGTACTCCCGTTGTAGGTGAAGGTATAGATGCCCGCCGGCCATGTCACGCCCGGCAGGGTGCCGACCGCGCCGGTATGCGGATAGACGGCGGCAGACCAGGACCCCACCGACAATACCCAGCCGGGGGTAAACGAACTCTGGATTCTCGCCCGGATACTGACGCCCACGGTCTGCGGCACGGGGATGTCCGGCGTTATGGTAATGCAGCCCGACCCCGCCTGCGCATTGGAAAAGTACGGGATGACCTTTGTGTAATCGGCCATCCGTTCGTCGGTATACGCTTTGTTTTCCTCGCCGGTGGGCTGTACCCGCCAGTAACTTCCGTCAAACACAAAGGTGTAGATGCCCGCCGGCCAGGAGGATGTCACGCCGGGCAGCGCCGTCTGCGGCGCAACAGGCGCCGACCAGGAGGAAACCGCCAGCGTGTAACCCGTACCAAACGCCGCCGGTGTCTTTATCCGCACGCAGAGCCCCGCGGTCTGCGCCGGCGCGGGATCCAGCGGCGCCGTAAGCGCTGTCCCGGTCAGCGCCGCTTCCGCGTAGGGAATCAGCCGGTCGTACTGGCCGAGGACGGAATCGACCTGTCCCGCCGCCTGGAATGCCTCCGAAGCCGCCGCCGAGGCTGTTTCCGCCGCCTGAGAGGCTTCCCCGGCGGCCTGCGCGGCCGAAGCAGCGGCGGCCGCAGCGGCCGCGGCCCCTTCGGTCGCCGCCGCCGCCTTTTCATTCGCGTTTTGCGCCGCCGCATCGGCCCGCAGCTCCGCGCCGGTGATCTCCTGCACCTGCTCCCATGCGGCCGAAGCGGCGTCCTGCGCCTCCTCGGCCGCTTCCTGCGTCCTCTGTATCAGCGGCGTCAGCCCCCGTTCCAGCTCTTCCTTTTTCAGAAACCGCCCCTCCCGGGAGGCGAACCGCAGCCGGGCCGGCAGCGTATACAGGGTCAGTTCCTCCTCCCCTTCCCCGTTGAGCGCGGAAACCACCAGACGGAGCTCCGCGACGCCGCCGGCCGCCGTCCAGGCGCAGGGCAGGGAGACGGACGCGGTGTTCTCGTCCTGCGCCAGGGTGAATGTCTCCGTTGTATCCATCCGTCCGCTCCCGTCCACGAATTCCCAGCGGTACAGATAAAGCGGGGAAGCCAGGGCGGGGCTCAGTGTGAACACCACCTCTGTGGCCCGGTGATCCCCCTGTACCCCGGCGTCCTGCGGCGTGCAGGGCGCCACCCTTTCCGGCTCGGCGGAAAAGGTAACGGTTCGCAGTGCCATGAACGTCACTCCTTTCTTTTTCTTCATTCCGCGGCCTTATCCGGCGCCGCGGCCCACCGTGTATTCAAGCACAATCCTGCCGATCTTCGTTCGTCCCCGGCAGGTCAGGATCAGGCGCAGCGTCCCCACGCCGGTCAGGGAAGGGGAAAGCCGCCGGATCTCCTCCTGCCGCCCCGGCGCAGTATACAGAAGCTGGGGGTCGGCAAAATCCCCGCGGTCGGTCCGGTAAACCACCGCCGTGCCTCCGGCGCTTTCCAGCGTCAGCCAGAGCCGGCGGAGATTCTTCTGCCGCTGCACCGGCTCCAGTCCCAGCTCGGCGGTCCGCAGCCGGCAGAGGACGGGCCGCTCCTCCCCGCCTCCTGCCCGGCCGTCGAGCTCCCCCGACAGGGCGGCGGCATAAAGGAACTGCGCCTGCCCCGCGCCGGAGCCCTCTTCCCGGCAGAGAAACGCCCCTTTTTCCCCGGCCGCCGTTCCGGCGTCCAGCCGCCGACCGCCGAAGTCCCAGTAAAACCACCGCAGCGCCTCCCCGGTCAGGCTGCCGGACGAAGTCACCCGCCGGAAGGCGTCGTCCTCCGTGCACAGGCAGTAAGCGTCCCTTCCCACGGCCAGCAGATAATAGCCGGCATACCTCAGGGCAAACGCCCGCTTAAGCTCTTCCCCCGCATGGAGCGCCAGGCGGGAGGCGATGCTGCCGGTCAGCCGGATCACCGTCTCGCCGGAAAACGCATCCGCCTCCCGAAGGCAGTACACCTCTCCTGCGGAGTCGGCCCAGACCAGGCGGTCGCCGCACAGCCGGATGGTCCGCGGACAGTCGCAGCCGACCGTGGGGCTCAGCAGGGAACGGGGAAAAAGGTCGTCCTCCCTCCCGCTGACCGGATCCTCCAGCGTTTCCCTGACCGCGCGGTAAACCTCCCGCTCCTTGAAAATGACCAGCGCGTCCCGCAGGCAGGAAAACGCCGTGATCGCCTGTTCCGCGCCGCCGACCAGGCTGTAATTCGACCGGGGAAAATACAGGGGGAGCCGGCTTTCACTCCAGTACATGCGGTTGGGAGCCTCCGGGTTCCCGCCCACAAACAGGCGGTTCCCTGAATAAACCCCCTGCCAACCGCCGAACCAGATGCAGGCGGTCATCCCCAGCAGCGGTTCCCTTTCCGCCGCGTTGTCCTTGGAGGCCGTCGCCTCGATGTTGTTCATCACAGAGGAATTCCCCAGGAGCACCGGCGTGCCGGCGTCCCCGGCGGCCGCGCAGAAATAGAACACCCCCGCCTCCCGGTCCAGATGCACCCGATACGGGCCGGCCGCCGGGGAAAGGTCGCTCCCCGCCGCCACCACATAGGTATAGGTACCTCCTTCGTCGGTCCGGAGCGTCACCGTCGCCGCCGCCTCGTCCAGCCCGGACTTCGGCAGACGGTAGTATGGGTGGTTCCCGGAGGTATACTGAGCATGGAACCGGGGAGTCAGGAGGTTTTCCTCCTCCAGCGCAAAGCCGCCGGGGTCGCCCTCCGGCGTTTCGCAGCCTGTTCCCCCAAACAGGAGCACGGGCACATGCGCCTGCTCCGTCACATCCGTCCAGCCATCCTCCGGGTCGAGGGGCTCGGCCAGGATGAGGAAACCGCCGCCCCCCGTCCTTTTCCGGAAAAAGAGCAGCGCGCCGTCCTCTTTGACACCGGGCCCGGACCCGGCGCCGCTTTCGGAGAAAAAGGCAAACGCCAGCTCCTCCTCCGCGTACTGACGGACGGTGCTGGCCGTCTCCTCTCCATCGGCGGAAAGAGTAATCAGCTCGGCCGTCACCGTGACCGCCTCTTCCCCCCGCCAGGACAAAACCACGCACTTGCGCGGAGAACCGGCCGACTCGTCCGTCCCGCCGTACACCACATACCGTACCGGCGGCGCCTCCTCCCGCACCGTCCCCGCCGTGACGGCAAGGCCCGGCCGGCTGCGGAGCGCGCCGTCCTTCCACCAGAAGTTCTCGCTCTCCTCCAGCCGCCCGTCCCCTGCGTTCATCGCCCCCTCCGCCGCCAGACCGCCGTCCAGCGCGGAAATTTCCCGGCTTCGCAGGATCGAAGCCGGCAGCTTGGGATACCGCATTGCCACCCCTCCTTAACCGATGAAACGGGGGAGCACGTCCGTCCGCCGGGTGGACGGACGCGGCGTCCCCGCCCTTTTTGCGTTATACAGGGAGGCGTAGAGGGACTGCGCGTCTCCGTCGCTCTCCCCCTGCGCCAGCAGCATCGCCACCCCGTAGGGCATGACATCGTTCACCGTTTCCGGGGACAGCGGCAGCGGCGAATCCAGATCCCCCTCCCAGCCGTCCGTCCCCCCGGACGCCGCAACCCTGCACAGGTCGGCGTAAATCTGCTCCACCGCCGCCGTCCCGCGCCGCAGCAGCTCGGCGTCCCGCGCGCCGTCCACCCTGCCGTACCCGTCGGTATAGCCCAGCAGGCGGAGCGCTCTGTATAAAACCTCTCGTCCCGTGCGCATCCGTGCGCCTCCTTTCTGCGAGGGGGCGGCAGGCGGGCTACCTGCCGCCCCCTCCGCCGTTTAATACAGATAGGCGATCACGCCGCCCTCCATGCTCTTGCGGATAAACAGATCGTAATACAGCCGGTAGTCGAACTTCCACGCGTCGGCGTTGAGGTTCCGCTCCGGGTCGAAAATCCGGACCGTTTCGGTCTTCTTCACCAGCGAGGCCGCCCGCCGGGGCAGCACCAGCAGCCCGATGCTTTTGGCGCCGGCCGCCGGGGCAAAGCCGCCCGCCGTCTGCTCGGAGGTCACCCCGTCGTAAAAGGTATATTTGCTCTTCATGCGGGAATCGCTCACCGGCAGGATGGCGACATCGTTGATGCTCTTGACCCGGGTGTTCATTCCGCCCTTCGCAAAATCGGATACCGTGATCTGGCGGCTGAGCTCCTCCGTGGTCTGGAACGCCGTCCACATGCCGGAATCAACGAAAGCCACCAGCTCCTCGTCATATCCCACGGCGCTTTGGGCGTCGCTGACCGCCTGGGTAAACATCTCGTACGCCTGGCTTGCCGGCGTTCCGGTCACGGTCTGGGATTTGTCGGACGCCAGGGTCGCCAGCTTGGACAGGCAGTATGCATCCAGCTCCGGGACCACCCGGGTGCTCACAAATTCGCCCATCACCTGCCCGGCCAGACCGGTCACGCCGATCTCATCGCAGTCCTGCGCGTCGAGCTGGAAGCTCCGCGCGCGGTCCATGCTCAGGGTGTAGCTCTCGTTGGTCACCGTGATCGCCCCCCGCGTAAAGCCCTCGTCCCGGTCGTAGCTGCCCAGCCCCGAAAACTCCATGCTCGGCACCAGCACCGTCGCCGCCCCGACGAATTTCGCCCGCAGGGCGTTGTCGGCAAAAAAGCCGGTTACCGCCTTCTGCACCACCGCCTTGTCCAGAGCCCCCGTCATTTTGGAGGCCAGATTGATCGTGTTGATCGCCATAATCCTCATCCTTTCTCATCGCTATTGGTGTTCCGCCCCAACGCGGCCGTCAATGCAGCGCCGCGGCAAAAGCGGCGGAAAACGCCTCCGCGTCCAAATCCGCCCGCGCGGTTTCTCCCGTCATGGAACCGGCGGACGCCTTCGCCGCCGCCTCCTGCCGCACCCGGGCGGCCTCCGCCTGCCTTTTCTGCTCGTGGTCAAAGCGCAGCACTGCGTCAAGCAGGGGAAGCCCCCGCCGCGCCGCCAGCTCCACCACCGGAACCGGCAGTTCCTCCGCCCCGGCAAAGCGCCCGGGAAAAGCCGCGTCCACCTCCCGGAATTCCCGCTCCGCCGTGTCGGCCTCCCGGCCGCCGGCGCGTTCCTCCTGCTCCCGCCGCTGAAAAGCGGCCAGTTTCTCCGCCGCCCTCGCATTGCCGCCGCAGTCCTCCAGCGCCCGCCGGTAAGCCGCCTCGTCGCTTTCCCGGAGCAGCCGGTCAAGCAGTTCCGAAACCCCGACCCCTTCGGCCAGCGCCAGACGCTTGAGCCGGCGGTAATCCGGTTCGATGGCTTCAAACTTCAGCCCCTTCTGCACCAGCGGCGCCGCTTCTTCCCCGGTAAAAGCCAGTTCCCTTTTGTTGTATTTCGCCCGGATGACCGGCCCCGCCGGTGCGGGGGCCTCCCTCCCGGCCGAATCCTCCTGAACCGTCTGAACCGCCTGAACCTCCTGTACCTCCTGTACCTCCTGCATCTCCTGCACCGCCTGCGCCGCGGGGTCGGTGTTCCCCGTTCTTTCCGCCGGCTCCGTGCCGCCCTGCAAATCCGCCTCTGATTGGGCGGCCGCCGCTTCGTTCCTTTCCTCCATGGTAACGCCCCTTTCCTGTCTTTCCGCCAACCGGGATCCGCCGACCTATTTCTGCACCCGCTTCTGCGCCCGCGCACGGGGTATGGTATCCGCCGTGCCGGCCTGTCCACCGGGAAGCGTTTCCCCGTCCTGCGCCGTCTGCCGGGCCTGGAGTTCCCGGATCAGCCCTTCGCGCTCGGCAACCGCCCCCTTGGGCAGCCGCTGCAGATACTGGATTCCGTCGATCACCCCCTTGTCCAGGAGCTTGTCCAGCATCTGAACCGTCTGGGTCTCGTTCCACAAAATCGAACCGCCCACGTCCACCCGGGTGGAGATCAGCAGATCCCGGTACCGCTCCGCCCGGAAGGGAAAATACCACGTCCCGCTCTCGTCCTCGATTTTAAGCTGCCGGTCGCCGTACAGCATCACCCAGAACTCCGCCCAGATGCGGGCCGTATCCTCGCAAAAGCTGTAAAACCGTTCCTGAACCGGCTGCAGCGGCAGGGTTGCCGCCTCCCGCAGCGCCAGGATGGCCGAGGTGTTGTTCGGCTGCATGTCACCCAGCGCCGCTTCATTGGCGCCCGCCTGGTCAAGGGTGTGGCGGATCATGCTGTCGATCAGCGCTTCAAACGGCGACCCTCCCGGCGGGGCGACATACCGCACCGCGCCCGCCGCCTCCTCCGCGCTGCCGTAGATGCGGAGAATCTGTCCGGGATCGTTGGTCACCTCACCCGGCACCACATCCCCGTTGACAAGCATCAGCGGCATCCCGGTCATCATTGCCGACCAGACATCGGCGGTCAGCATCCGGTTAATGGCGATCTGGTTCGGGATAAGGTAGGTGATCTCGCTGTCCCCATACGCGCAGCCCCGTCGGGGCTCCCAGCCGAATTTCGCCAGCGGATACAGCCGAATGCCCGTGTTCCAGGTGCGGCGGACGACCGCGTCGCCGCAGACCCGCACCGCCAGCACCGCCGTGTTTCCCTGCGCGTCCCGCTCCTTCCAGAAGCGGGTGAGCACCGTTGTCCTCTGCTCTTCCTCCGTCTCGCCCGCCGGCGCCAGGGGGGCGGCCTCCTCCGCCCGGATCCGCCCCAGCTCCGACGGCTCGGCGCCGTTGCGCCGGGCCTCCTCCCGGACCTCGGCGACGCTTTTCCGCTGCGCGATCAGGATGTACGGCTGCGCCTGGAGGTCGTCCAGGCCGGGGTCGCCGAAATAGACGTTTTCGATTTCCAGCGTCTCACAGACAATATCCCCCGTGACCGGCGTCCCCTTTCGGCCTCCGGCGTACAGCCCTGTCCGCACCTGCGGATCCCAATAGGTATACAAAAGGCCGGTGCCGCTCTGGTAGGCGTCCCGCAGGACCCGCCCCTTCAGATCGTCGAACTTCACCCGCTCCGCCGTCACCCCGAAATAGTCGGAGAGCGCCGACATCACCAGATTAATCTCCTCGTTTCCCGGAAGCCCTCCATCCGGCGCCGCGTAGCCGCCGCCCGCCGCCGTTTTCCGCAGAAGCCGCACCGCCTCCTTGTCTCCCAGCGTGTTCGGCACCCCCTCGGCCGTATATCTCACCGTCAGCGGGCTTCCCCCAATGACCGCCATCTTGTAATCCCCGATCCGCTTGATCACGTTATACCGTGCCAGCGGCCGGTCGCTCCCGCAGTTGGCGCCGTACCACTGGTCGCCGGCGAAAAACCGCTCGTTCATCCGGTTCTGTTCATACATCCCCCGGACGCCCATCCCCTGCTTGTACCGCACGCCCCGCCGGTACTCCTCGGCGATTTCCGCCGGGTCGTCCGGCCTTCGCTGTCGTATCGCCATCGTTTTCTACCGCTCCCTTCCCTTGCCGTTCGTCCGGCGCTTTTCCCCCGGCACGGGCCGCTCCGTCCCGTCGTAAAGAAAGAAGTTGCGCAGCTGCGCCGCCTGCCGGGACGCTTCTTCCCGGCTTCCGCCCGCAGCCGCCCCTCCCTTTTCCCGCTTCGGGGAAGGGGCCTTCCCCGGCTTTTCTTCCCCGTATCCCCGGCTTCTTCGCCGCTCTTCCCGGCGGCCGTTTTTTCGCGCCGTCAATCGCTCCGTATACCGCCCGGCGGCAAACGCGGCGGCCACCGCCGCCAGAACACACGCCGTCACCGCCGCAAACAGCGCCGTCAGACCCGCTGCTGTCATTTTCCTCCCATCCTTTCCGCACTCTCCTGTCGTATGGCCCGCCGCCTATCCCCCGTCCCATCCGCCGGCGAGGTCGGCGGCCCGCACCCCTCCCCCGGCCCGGAGCCGCCGCGCCGGCCTCCCCCCTTCGGAGGACCGCGCCGGGCGGATGTCCTCCATCGCGTACCGCATGGCGTCCATCAGATGGTTGTCGGAGTCCCGCGGACGGTTGAGAGCTCCTCCGCCGGGTTCGGTTTCCCAGGCATAGGCCGCCAGCTCCGCCGCCGTATGGACGCACCGGGGATGGACGACCATCCGGTATTCCTGCAGCCGGGCGATCCCGTTGCGCACGCTGTCCGGCCCCTTTGCCGCCGGGACAATCCGGGAAATCCCCAGCCGCCGCAGGTCCTCGTTGCTCTTCGGTTCGGCCGCGTCCGCGCGGATGCGCTCCTTTGCATATCCCTTTTCCCGGATCATCGCTGCAATCGCGTCGTTGAGCATCCGCGTCTCATAATGCTCATCGTAGACATACAGCGTCTTTCTCTCCGGATACACGGCCATAGCCACAAAAGCAGTCGGGTCGTTGGTATATCCGTAATCCAGCCCGAACACATGCCGACACCCTTCCGCCGGGAGGGGAAGCGCAAAGGGCTCCACCGCCCAGTTTTCGAACACCAGGCCCTCCTCGGTCCCCCAGTTGCCCAGACCCGCCACCTCGTATTTGCGGGGATTTTCCCGCCGCATCCGCTCAAAAACCGCCCGGTCGGCATCGTCGAGGAATTCGTTGACCCGGTAGGTGGTGGTCAGCGTGAATACCCGTTCGTCCTCCCGGTCGAAAAACCGGCTCTTCAGCCAGTGCCGCCCGCTCCAGGGATTGAAGGTCAGGGTTGTCTGCTTGAAAAGCGGCGGCGGCACCTCGCCGCGGGGGACCGACAGGTCCAGCTTGTCAAACGCCGCCTCCGATTCCAGCTCGAACGCTTCTTCAATCCACACCCAGCACAAACAGCCCCTTTCCACCGTCACGGAGGCCAGCTTGTCGGGATTGTCAAAGCCGCGGAACAGGATTTTCTGCCCGGTCGGCCGGTAGGTAAGCTCCAGCGGCGTCCTTGCCGCCTGCCACAAATGCTCCACCTGCAGCCGCCGGATCGCCCAGAGCAGCTGGGCAAAGCAGCTGTCCCGCAGCGTGGCGTATACCGCCCGCACCACCAGCAGGTTTGCCTGCGGATGCTTCATCAGGTGGACGATATACCACAGCGCCGCCGTCGCGCTTTTTTTGCTTCCCTTGCCGCCCTTGACCACCCGATACCGCCGCCGGCAGTACCAGAAATCCCGGTATCCCCGGCCGACCACCGCCGGCAGATACACCCGCCGCCTCTCCCCGTCTTTCTCCCTCCCTTCCCGGCCTTTCCTCTTTTCGCTCTCGTGCTTCCCTTCCCTTTCTTGCTTTTCTTCCCATCCTTCCCTTCCCGCCTTCTCTTCCCTCGCCTTCCCCACCTTCTCCACCTTCTCCACCCTCCCCGTCCTCTCCGTCCTTTCCTCCCGGCCCCCCGGCCGCCGGTTCCTTTTCATTCCATGATCGCATCCTCCCCCTCAAAACGGACGGACGGCACCCCGTCCTCCTCCGGGCGGTCCGTATAACCAAAATGCACCTTCAGCCCGAACATCGGCAGCACCGGACTGCTTGAGCGGGCCAGCCCCTGCTCCATCAGCACAGCCCGGCACTCGGCGCACACCTCTTTGAGCGCCTCGCCCGCCCGCCGCCGGGAACTGCGCCCTCCCCGGCCGGCCTTCGCCTGCCGGACCGCCTCCCGGATGTCCGCCGGCTCCACCTGCAGGCAGGCTGCCAGCCGCTCGACCGTCAGCGGAACCTTTCGTTCCGCCGCCGACCGCTTTGCCCTTTCAATCGCCTCATTCACCCGTTCCGGGTCTGTCAGCGCCGCCGGCAGCGTCATCCGCTCACCTCCCGTCATCCCGGCGCGGCGCCGGTTGATGAGGCTACCTTACCACACCGCCCCCGGTGAACGGCAAGTGATATGCAAAAAAATGGCGGCTCCGCCTTTCGGCGCCGTCGGAGAACCTGTCCATTGTCTTCCTCTCACGCCGAAAAGTTAGCATTAACTAACCTCCGCAAAAACCTGCGCGGGGAACCCCCTCATCCAGTTCCTGCCGCATTGCCGGGAGGCCAGGCTGAAAGCCGCACGGCAACCGATACCGCCCGCCGCGGAGGGAACCGGGCTCCGGCCGCCCGCGCCCTCGGTGTGCTGGAGATCGCATCGCGGAATGGATAGAAGAAACCGCCCTCACCGTGTACGAAGCCGGTCGGTACGGTGCGCCCGCACCCGGATTCCCCGGCTCCCTCCGCCATCCGGCGGGAAGCGGCCTTCGGCATCCGGCCGGAGGGACGCGCGCCGGACGCCCTGCGGCCGTTCGGCCTCGTAAACCCGGCAGACCGCCAACCCTGCTCCCTGTTCGAAAGGCAGAAGCGCCGGATTCCGCGGCGGCCGCCGCAAGTCCTCCGCTTTCACCGGAAACGGGAAGCGCGGGTTCTCATTTGGCGAGGTCCGGCCGACCCCCGCTTTCTTTCGCCCTTCCATCGTTTTGGCTTCCATTGCCGCGGCAATTATGCCTCTTGACCAAGGCCCGATCATCGTGGAATTCCAGTTCGCCATCACCCAAAGCGGGATGGTCACGATGCTCCCGGATCAGGGAATCACGCAAAGGCATATCGGATATTTTGCGAATATACCGTCAATAACGGGCCGACGGGAAAAATATGACTGCGTCTTGACCGGTATCCAACCTCATGCCGAACGCCGGACCTTCTGAAAGCAAAGACGCCTCTTCCTCACCGGTCGGGCGGCTGAAAGCATGCGTGTTTCCAACGCCTGTTGTTATGTCCGCACCGCCCGCAGCCGCTTCCCGTCGGTCGCGGAACAGCGCCAAGCTGCGGATAGACCCTTTTTCGTCCGGAAAGCAGCGTGCGTTTCTAAAGGCAGATGCCTGTTTAAAACAGGAATGCCCAGGCGCTTGGCAATCTCCATCGTTTCCAAAGCCGTGTCCGTATATGCTCTGGCAATTTTCGAGTTGAAGTCACGAGGCGTTTGCTTTCATCCAGGTGAATTGTATGCGTGATACCATATTTACTGGAAAGCTCTCGAAGCCGATCCCGCCATGCCGTCCGTTTGGCATGACGGCAGTTTGGGCGTCCCGATTGAGTACGGTATTCCAAACGCCGCCGTTACTTCCTCTCCTCCTGTCTCCCATAAATACCGACGCAGCGGCGCGGCCGGAAAACCGGACCGCGCCGCTGCGCTGCTTCTGAAAGCCCGGACGCGGGACATCATTTCCCGCCCGAAGCCGCATTTCGTTTTTCCCTGCGCCGCCTGCGCAAAAAGGCGGCCGTTCTCTCCCCGATCAAGGCGACAGCGGCCATCAGCACGACCCACAGCCAGAACGCCATTTGATAACGCACTCCCCACGCCGCCCGGAAGCCCGTCATTGCATATTCCACCCCGGAACCCTCCGCATTGCCGGATAAACCGCCCGGCGCAATGGCGTCCTCCTTTTCCTCCCCCGCTACATTCACCGCGGCCAGATAGGAGGTAACCCCGTCCACGGCTCCCAAATGGAAATACGCGACGCCTTCCTCGTCCAGAACGGCGGACTGCACCCGTTCCATCTCCCTGCCGACCGTTTTCTGGTACAGGGTAACGACCTGCCCCGCCTGAGAGGGATCGATCGGGACGGCCACCACCGCCGGCAGCGAAACGTCGCCGTCGAACTGCAGCCGATAGCTTTCTGCATCGCCGATCACCGCCTGCTGCTTCTCCGTGAGGGCCACGTTCGGGGAAACGGAAAGCGAAAGATTCAGATTGTCCTTTAAGCTCTCTGTGGTCAGCCGGCTGCAGTCCACGGCCCAAATAGTTCCTTCCTGAGTATGGAGGATCAGGCGCGCCGCCTTCCCCGCCAACGGCTGCAGATACTCCGCGGACACCTGCGGGGCGCCTTTACAATAAACGGTAAGCACGGCGGGAGAGGCCGCCGCACCGGCCGCCTGCTCCTCTTCCAGCCTCTGAGACAGCCATTCCAGCGGCTCCCGGGCGTCGCTCCAGCCCGCGGCGTCCTCCATCACGGCCGTCACAGCGGCCGTATACTTTGCCGTCGCCGTCCCCTCCTGCGCCCGTTCCACCCGAACATAAACCGTGGCGCTGGAGGTCGCCGTCACGCTTTCCTCTATAACGAGCGCTTCCTCCCCCTGCTGCTGCGTCTGGGTGGCAAAAACGCTTTCCGGTTTCTCATCCTCGGAAAGCAGCGCGGCTTCCGGGAAACCGGGCACGTCCCGCCGGATACCCCCGGCGATCACGCTGCGGTGCCATTGCGCCCCGGTATAATACACCTCGGCCAAACGGACACAGCCGGCAAAGGCGTTTCTGCCTACGGCGGTGATCTTTTTGGAAAGCGCCGCGCTGACAAGCGACGTACAGCCGGCAAAAGTCTCTCCCGGCAGAACGGCAATCCGCGCCGCTATGCTCGCCTGCATCAGGCGGGTGCAATCCGCAAAGACGGCCAGCCCCATTGTGGTCACCGAAGAAGGGACGCTGACGCTCACCAGCGACGTGCAGCCGGCAAAAGCCCGCTTGCCCAGCGACACAAGGGCGGACGGCAGCTTGAGCGCCAGCAGGGCCCCGCATCCTTCAAAGGCCCGTTCGCCGATCGTTTCCACGCCGCTCCCGACCGTCAGCAGCGCCAGATTGGCACAGCCGGCAAAGGCATAGTCGCCGACAGACGTCACCTCCCCGCCAATAACCACTGAAACAATCTGTTCCCGGCTGTCGTGCCAGGGGGGAGGATTCTCCTCGCTGTAATCGTCCATCCCGCCGTTCCCCTCGACGGTCAGAACGCCATCAGCCAATGTCCAGGTCAACTCCCCGCCGCCGCGGCTTTCCTCCGCCAGGGAGGCAGGGGCAGCGCCGATCAGCAGCACAGCGGCAGCCAGTGCCGCCAGCCCACGGCGCAGAATTCCAAACCAAACCGTTCCTTTTTTATTTTCCATTCACTGCCTCCAAAGCGCTCGCCGGAAACCGGGCGGCCAAAGGTCCCGCCCGGGACCCGCCGCGCCGCCGGCCTTTCCAAAACCGATCCCGGATAGAACTGCCTTTCCATTGCGGCGCGTTTAAGCGAAAAATCTCTGTTCTGCGCTTAACTTGCACTTAAATAGCGCTTAAACTGCACTTAACTGCACAGGGCTGCATTGCCCTGTTCCGTCCGCACCGCTCCCTGTGTGGCGGTATTTTTCTATTTTGCCCTATAAACCGGGATATTGTCAAGTCAGATTTTCCAATTTTTTTATTTCCGCCGTCAATACCCACCGCCTCACCGGGAAGATATGTCTCAAGACAGAGGATAACCGGCCGCCGGCTTCCCCTTCTCTTCGGCGGCCCCGCGCACCCCTGGCAAACCGGCCGTACTCCATCCAAACCGCCGTTCGTCCCGTTATGCTCAGGCTTTGAAAGCCCCATTCCAGCTCCGCTTCCCCCTGTAAATGACGAGGCAGGAGCATCCCGCTCAAAAATCCGTCCAGCGCTTTGGGTACATCCACCCTTTCCTGCGGGACGGCTTGCACAACAAATCCCTTGCCCGGGCTCTCTTCGCCCCCGCTTTGGCAACGATCGTCGATGATGAACCGATGAACGCCAATTCCTCCATATTCCTCTGCGGTATGCCCGGGCTCCCCCGGCGGGCAAGAGGAATACACGCCTTTTTCTGCTTGAAAAAGGCGCCGGGCCGTGTTATCATGGCCGGAGGCTCGTCCAGATGCTTCGCCGGCCTCGTTGGATGCCGTTTCCCCATCATAAAAACTCCCTCGCTCCTGCCGGGAAGGAATTGGCTGCGTGCAGGGCTACGGCGCGGCGGGGGCTCCCTCCCGCCGCGTGAGAACGCCGCTCCGGTCAGTCCGACCCCCAAAAAGGCGCGTTACCCTTTGTCCGCCCGGCACAGCAAAAGCAGAAGCAATCGGAACAGGAATAGCCGGTCTTATACCAGAAAGGTCGTACGCACCCGATTGTCGGCCTTTTTTCTACAATAAAAGACCGTTTACATAACAGTCTGGTTCCCAAACCGTGTATAAACCGTATATACGGAATTACAATTATAGTATTAAAGGAGCAAAGCAGTGGATAAAAAGGCGGTTGGCCGGCGAATTAAGCAACTGAGAAAACAAAAGGGACTCACACAGGAGGAAATTGCCGAACTTCTGGGCCTTTCTACCACTTATTACGCCGCTGTCGAGCAGGGCACAAGCTTTCCCAGGCTTGACAATCTGGTTGCTATTATTAACTGCATTGGAGCCTCTGCAGATCAAATCTTTATGGATGTGATTGATCACGCTTATCCGGCCAGAAGCTCCGAACTGGAAGAAAAAAATGAAAGCATTGCCCGCTGAGGAGCGACGGCGGATTTTGAACGTCGTCGAAACCATGGTGAAAGACGCAGCGCGGCAATACGAAACCGGAAACCAGCCGCCAGTATAAGGCTGGTTTCCGGTTGCCGTCTTTTTTGTCAACGTCGTTATCCTCCCCCCGCCCCCGGAACGCGGAGCGGTAATGGACAAGGTCGGTTTCCTGTGTTATAATGCCGGTTGTAAGGTGCTATCGATAACGGTAGGCGGTTAGTCCCTCCCACTCTTCAGGAGGGATGTGAAAAGCTTCTTTTTTCCCTCCGGAAAG
>CAJFTG010000012.1:0-38736 GCA_904419875.1 Candidatus Avimonas caecicola
CACAGGTTCTTATCCTTGGAGTAATTGGTTTCCCGGGTGATGGCCAGCGGGATGTTGTGCGCCTCGGCGTAGTCGATCTCCTCGTCGCGGGACTTCAGGCTCCACAGCCGCCAGGGGGCGATGATCTTCATTGTCGGGGCAAAGGCCTTGATGGCCAGCTCAAACCGCACCTGATCGTTGCCCTTGCCGGTGCAGCCGTGGACGATGGCGTCCGCGCCCTCCGCCTTGGCGATTTCCACCAGCCGCTTGGCGATGATCGGCCGCGCGAAGGAGGTGCCCAGCAGGTACTGATTTTCATACACCGCGCCGGCCTTAACCGTCGGGAAAATGAAATCCTCCACAAACTCCTTGCGCAGGTCCTCGATGTACAGCTTGGAAGCGCCGGTCTTGATCGCCTTTTCCTGCAGGCCGGACAGCTCCTTGCCCTGCCCGACGTCAGCCGCCACGGCGATCACTTCGCAGTTGTTGTAGTTTTCCTTCAGCCACGGAATAATGATCGAGGTGTCCAGCCCGCCCGAATAGGCGAGCACCACTTTTTTGATCTGCTGATCCATAGAGAACGCATCCTTTCGCCGCGGCCTGATTCCGCGCTTTTTTCAATGTCCCTATTATAGCCTTCCGTTCCTGGATTTTCAAGTGGTTTTTTCGTATAATTATGCTCAATTATGCATTTTCGTCACCCTGAACAAAGCAAGGGTTTTACGCGTTATTTTTCTGTATGCGCCCCCGTATTCTCCTGTGGATTATGCATTTTATTCCGAATGTAATGAATATTTATACTTTTGTATACATATTCCCATTCCCCCGTTTCTCCCCCGCTCCGCCTGCGCTCCATCTACGCTTCACCCCCGCTCCGTCTCGTCCCGCCCTCCTGTCCGCCATTCAAGCGTCCGCCGGAAACAGCGCGGGCGGCGGCCCCTTCCGGCGGTCCCCCGCCCATCCGTTTGACATGGGGGAAGGATGACGGGGAAGAATACGCCGCCCAGCGCCGTTGGTTTCGCCTTGAAACTGTATACGGAAAGCGGCAGGCAACCCCCAAAATTGCCCGCCGCTTTCTCACCTTTCCATGGAACCGCCGGAGTCCCCGCGGTTTCCCGGCCCGACAAAGCCGGCACGGGGAAAATGCCGTTCAGCACTGCCGGATCGAACCGGCCGATACGCCGGGTACGGCGCCCCGCACACCGCCGGTTTCCAGACGCCGGCCGCCGACCGGCTCCCTCCTATCCGGCTCCTTCGACGCTTCAGTACCCTGGGCGGGAAATGAAAGCCGTTTTCCACCCCGATCCGGGTGACAACGCCGCCGCTCCGCTTTTTGCATAGGAGAAGCAGCCGCCCGATCGACGCCGGATTGCCGTTGAGCTCCCGCGCCCGCCGCAAAAAGCCTTCCGCACAGCCGTTAATTCTGAAATACACAAAATACGCCGATCGTTGCGTGCATGCTCCGGCAGGGACACGGCCGCCGCGGGCATATCCAACGGGGCCGCTGGGGATTTCATCAAATATGCCGCTTTGGAAGCGCATGGCCCAATCCGGAAAGACCTGTCGGCCAAAAAATAAAGCCCCCGCTTCCGGTCCGGCGACCGTCCGCGGAAGCTCCGGCGCCGGCCGGCGGTATACCTCAGAAAGCGGCAGGCGTTCCTCCCGTCCGTCAATATCCATGAAAAGATCTATGAAGGCACGCGATAAATGGGCGGTTCTTCATCCTCCCCAAGCTCCCCAGACAGGAAATAAAAACAGCCCCCGTCATCGCCGCCAATCCCGCCACCGTTGTCAAAGCCGCCGCCATCCTGGCTTTTCCGATTCCAGAACCCCCCGGCCCTCGGCCGGCGGAATTGCGGAAGCACGGATGCGGCCGCTGTAGTTCCGGCGGCTTTCCCCGCCGGCTCCGGTCATCCAGCCGAAGCATAGCCGCGCAAACGCTTTTGGAACCCCTTCACCCGGAAGACAACCCGGGGATTTTTTGCTGTAAACCCGTGCAAAGCCGTCCCCTGTCCTGCCCGGCAAAAAGCCGGTAACCGTATTCCCGGCTTTCCAGTTTCCCGGCTTTCCCCGGATAACCCGTCCGAAAATCCATGCAGCCGTGGACCCGGTAATTCCGCCCGGCCAAACCGCCGCGCAGTCCGCGCGCATTTTCAGCATCTTCTTCACGGCTTCTTCCCCTTCGCCCGGCGGCAGGGAGGCGCTTTCGGCAAGGCCGTTTTGCCTGGCTGCCTGCCGGTTTGAAAGCGGGTAGGGGAGAGAAAAAGGAAGGGAAAGGGGGCCGGCACTCCCCGCGCCGTCACCGGCAGGGGCATTTACCCTTTGAAGACGGGGCGCCTCATACATGGACGATAGCGGTCAGGGTGTTGGTCACCAGCACCAGCGTCAGAATCACCACAAACCCGGCGCAGCACCAGAAAAAGCCGTTGCGCGCCCGGCGGTCTTCGATCCCGCGGGAAACCAGGCCCAGCAGCAGGCAGGAGATCAGGCCGGCCGTCAGGTCGATGATGATCCGGAGCTGGCCGGCCGTCAGCGCGACGGCGGCCCCCAGCCACGCGGCGGCGACGCCGCTGAAGATATGCACCGCCGGGGCGATCAGCAGGGGAAGTATCGCCACGGCGTACTCCTTTTTCTTTGCCCGCAGGAAAATCACCACCATGGCCCAAAGGACAATCACAATCGCCCAGCAGGCGAACAGCATGCTTGCCGGGGTATTGGCGCCGTCCGGCGAAGCGGTCGCGGACAGGAACTCGATCAACGGCATACTCTCCTCGTTTCTCCACAGACACCGATTATTTGCGGCGGCCCGGCCGGGAAAACCCGAAGCGGCCTGTCTGCGGCCGGCCGCCCGTTTTACTGATGCTATTGGTATCATTGTAATATACCCCACTCCGTTTTGCAAGCGGGAAAACCGCCGAACGCAGAAACGGGGCTCTTCCCGGGCATGGCCCAGGCTCCCGGCTTGGACCATGCCGGACGGCGGCGCGCCGGGGGCTCAAGCTGTGTTTCCCGAACGTCTTCCGCCGCGCAAATAGGCGGCAGCCGTCAAAAGGGGACGGCCGTTCCCGCCGGCCGCGGGCCGCCGCGCCGAATCAGCGGCTTCGCCCAGCCGCAGGGGCCGCCTGCCGCGGAGAATGGATTTTTGGCTTCCACTTCACAATTTGCCGCTGTGCGTTGTATTTATAGTGGGGGAGGGAAACGGATGCAAAAGAAATTCGGCCGGCCGGCTGACCGGGACGAGGAAGCCGTCGGGCAGCTTGTCCGGATGCACGGGCAGATGCTTTACCGGGTATGCCTTGTGATGCTTGGCAATCCCCACGACGCGGAAGACGCGGTGCAGGAGACCTTCCTGCGGTTTATGACCAAAGGCCCCGACACAAAGGATGCGGAACATCAAAAGGCGTGGCTTATCCGGACGGCCACCAACCTGTGCAGGAATATGCGGCTGTTCCGCCTGCGGCACCCCCACGTGGATGTGGAGGCCGTGGAGAACCTGGGCGCCCCGGCCGTCTGCCGCGACGTTTACCGGGAGGTGCTGCGGCTGCCGGCCAACTACCGTCTTGTCCTGCTTCTGTATTACGTGCAGGGCTACCGGACGGAGGAGATCGCCCGGATTTTAAACATTTCTCCCGCCGCCGTGCGCAAGCGGCTGCAGCTGGGGAGGGAAAAGCTGAGAATGGAATGGGAAAGGGAATAACGGCCGCCTGCAGCCGTTCGGCAGGCCGTCCCTGAAAGCGCTCCCGCGCCACACAGACAGTCTCCCCACAGGAAAGGAGCAGTTCCTATGAAAGAACAGGAATTCATCGACGCGATGAACGCCGTACATCTGGATAAAAAGGCGGAGGACCGGATTATCCGCCGCTGTCAAAAGGGGCGGCCTCCCCGTCTCTTCCCCCGCCGGCCCGTATGGACGGCGGCCGCGGCCTTCGCCGCCGCCCTGGTGCTGCTGGCGGGCATACCGTTCCTGCGCCGCAGCAGCGATACGGGGAAAACGGAGGTCTGCTGGCTGGACGCGCTGACGTTCCGGGCCGGCGCCAAAGGCTTCGGCACCGAGGAGCTGGAAAAGAACATCGTCACCCGGATCCCCTCCGGCATCTGTATCCTGTTTGTGGAAGAAGAACGGGACGGCCAAACGGTGGAGGTGGTCGACGGTACGGTTGCGCCGGATTTTGCGATCGACGGAGAAGGGATTCGGTCCGTTACCTATACTGCCGAAACCGGTCTGCTGTTGAGCGAATTTGACTCCTACTTCCATGACGGGGCAGGAAACTTCCTATGGTCGCAATCCTGCGTACCGGTCCCGCTGGAGGAATACGGAAACTGTATGCGGGACTGGAAAAATCCCACTCAGGCGGAGCTGGTGGCGATTCTGGACGCCATGCACGCCAAAGGGGAACCGGAAGGAGAACTGGCGCATTTCTATAATATGTATTACAACAAAGAGAGAGCCGCAACGGACGGCAAAACCGGGCAGGCGTGGTTTCAGGCTTATGAAAAATTCCTGGAGAAATGCCGGGAGCCGATGGATTTCAACGCTTTCACCGTCTATGCCGATGTGGATGAAAACAACAGCGAATACCCGCTGTTCATCCAGATTGAGAACCCCGCACACCCACCGCTGGGGACGGTGCAGGCCAGAAGCGTCACCGTTTCCCCGGGCGATACCGTTTCCTGGGTAATCCTCGAAGCAATTTCAGGGAAAACCCGCGAAGAGCTGGATCTCGCCCAGATACGGGACACAATCCACGTGGCCGTCACCTATGAGGACGGCACGGTGCGGGAGTGCGGCATTGCCCTGCAGTTTTCCGACGATGGGGAACTGTTCATGGAACTCACCGGACGGCCGGCGCCGGCCGGTTAATCCCCCCTCCCCGCCCCTTTCAGGCACAACCGGAATCCGCCGGCATATTCCACGGAATATTTTGAGAATGCATTTTCCCTATATGGCATAAAACCGCTTACCCTGCGCTACGGCCTGACAGACGCCGCGCTATGCCCGCGGCGGCGTCTGTCCTTCGCACGCGGCCTCGGCAGGGGGCCGGCCCCGCGCGGTGTCCGGGCGCTTACGACGCAAAGAGCGCATCCTCTCGGGGCGGGGCGGCGGGCCGCTGCGCCGCGGCCATGTCAAAAAAGACCCTTCCGCATTTGCCGCCGGGCCGGCAGGCCCCGACAACAGGGCTTCCGGCGACGGGGAGGCCCATTGTCACCCGAAGCCTCGGCTTTCGGCCCCCACCCGCGCGCCGGGCAACATAGGATAAAATCAAAGCCGCCACCGAAGTGGTGGTTTGCCCAAACCCCGGAAAGGGCAAAGGCAGGGTTTTCTCCCTAAAGGGCATCCATTCTTGTAATCGTATTACAGCCCTGCCCCCATGAACAGGCCGCCGTGCTGCTGCCAGTCCGGTTCCATGGCCAAAACGCCATTCGGCTTATCCCCCTTGACCTGGCTACAACGCGGTTGCCAAGCCCCTGTTTTCATGGGGGATGGCGTTGCCGAAACTTTTATCCCCCCGGCCTGCCGGGAGTTTATCCATGCCAAATCGCCAAACAGAGGAGCTCAAGCGCCAATGCGCTTGAGCTCCTCTGTTTATGGAGGCGCCCTCCCGCCGCTTCAGGAAAGGAGGCCCAGCGAAAGCTTTAGCTCCAGGATCCGCCGGACCGACCGATCGATCTGCTTCTTGGAAATGACGCCGTCCTCCACCGCCCGGAGCACCGCCGGAATCTGCGCCTCAAAATCGGTGCAGCACAAAAGATCGTTGCCCGCCTGCACCGCCAGCACCGCCGCCTGTTCGGCATCCACAAAATCCCGGATCCCGTCCATGGCAAGCTCGTCGGTCACAATCACCCCGTCGAAGCCGAGTTCCTCCCGCAGGATTTCATGGACACGGGGCGACAGGGAGGCCGGATAAAGGCTGTCCATACAGCGGACAATATTGTGCGAAACCAGAACAATATCCGCGCCGGCGTCGATGCCGGCCTGAAACGGCAGGAAATCGGAAGCGGCAAAGGTTTCATACGGCCGGTGATCGTAAGCGACGCCGGTGTGGGTGTCCTCATTGTTTCCGTAGCCGGGAAAATGCTTGAGCACGCAGCCCATCCCCTGCTCCTTCATAGCCCGCACCACGGTCTCGACATACCGCGCCGTCTGCCCGGCATCCTTCCCGAAGGTGCGGCCGTACATGAAATCCTCCGGGTTCACCGAAACATCGCAGACCGGCGCAAGGTTCAGGTTAATCCCCAGGCCTTTGAGCAGACGGCACTTTTCCACGGCGTCGCTGCGCACCGCGTCGAAGCCTCCCAGGCGGTACAGCTCCTGCGGCGACGGGAAGGGCTCGGTTCGGAATTCCGGATACAGGCTGACCCGGTTGACCGTGCCGCCCTCTTCGTCCACGCCGATCAGCAGGGGGATTTCCGAGGCGTCCTGATAGCTTTGGATGGCCTGTATGACCTGTGCCTTCGTCTTTCCGGAGAAATCCCGCCCGAACAGGATATAGCCGCCTAGATGATTGTCCGCTGCCTTTCGCACGGCATCCGCCGACGGGCATCGGGCGATAAACATCTGCCCCACCTTTTCCTCCCAGGTCATTCCGGCCAGAATCGCCTCCACCCGTGCTCCGGAGCTGCCGGGAAGGCCCGGGGCCGTGGTTGCCTGCGTCCCGGCCGGAGGAGCCGCGGTCGGACCGACAGCGGAAGCCGTGCCCGTCGTGCCCGAAGCGGCTGCTGTTCCGCCGGAGGCCGTCAAAACCACCCGGACTACCTCTACCGGCTGCACTGTCTGCTCCGTCCTGCCCGGGTCCAGCCTGCCGCGGTAAACGACCGTCGCCGTTTCCCCGACCAAAAGCCCGTTGCCGCAGTCGGTGATTTCCGCTTCGCCGATGGCGAAGCGGTAGGTGCCGCCGTCCTCCGCCGCAAGCACGAGGGTATTCATGGACGCGTCCTCCACCGTGCCCCGGATCTGGTATTCCGTCCCGCCGCTTCCGGAGGAAATCGGCGATTCCGCCGGTCCCGGCTCCTCATCAGCCGGTTTCCGGCGGCAGGAGGGGATCAGGACCAGCGCCGACAGGGCAACGGCCAACAGCGCGAAAAGCGAGGCGGTCCGCCGGATTCTTTTTGTATTCCGGTGCCGTCTGACAGTGCTCAATGTTTTCATGCCGTCTCCTTTCCGGGCTCGCCCGGTTGCGCCGCGTGCACGCGCCAGGGGATTATCCCAGCCGCCGGCCGCCCCGTTCACTCCCGCTTTGCTTTTGATTATAAGACAAATGCTTCGTCTGTCAAGGGTCTTGCCCGGTTTTTACATTGGCGGTATGCGGGCGCTTTTTTGCCTTCATTTCCCCATTCTCTTCCCACTCTCTTCTCATCCTCTCCCCTTCCCTTCGCTATGTTTCATTCGTTGTCTCCCCTGCTTCTTCGCCAGTGGGACGGGGAATCATACCGCCGGAAAACAGCCGAGCGGCTTCCCCCCCCCGTATCCCTTCCCACCCCCCTAGCGCCGGGAGGAGGTCGGCGGTCTTCACAGTTTTTCCCATATAAAGACGTATGGCTGAGGCAATTTCATTTATCATTTTTTCTTGCGCCCTCAAAATCTAAAGAAATGATATCAACCTCCGAGTTATTTGCTATTTCTTTTCATTCCAAATTCCCTATACTAAAATTATGAATAATTTTCAGCCGCTTGGACGATCATATTTTGTGGACAAACTGTCAATCATCTCCGGTCATTGATAAATGGAGGGTGTTATGTGGATGCAGAGCGGAATATTCGCTTTCACTTCGACAACGTGTACAATTCGGAACCGGTCGATTACGGCTCTGTGAATCTGGTGCAGATCGGCGATCTGAGCTGTGCCGGCGGATATTTCCAGGAGGACCACAAGCAATGGTGTTATGAGATTTCCTATATTGTTTCCGGACAGGGCCGCTTTGGCGGCTGCAGCCGGGTCATTGACGTTAAAAAGGGAGACATCTTTATTAACGCCATTGAAGATGTCCACAGCGTTTATTCGGATGTGTACGATCCCCTGCGCTTTTTCTACCTTGGCTTCACCTTCAACGAATACCGGCCGGAATCCAGGGAATTTCGGGTGGTACGCCATTTTTTCGACACCTGCACCATGCCCCGCACAAAGGACCGGTACAATCTGTACACGGCCTTTATCAGCGCCTTTAATGAATTTGTAGCCGGGCTGCCACTGCGCCATATTCTGATCCGTTCCCATCTGGAACAGATCATCATTATGACTTACCGCAACTTCGCAACCAACCAAACGTCGCGCTACATGCAGCGCGACACGAACCGCACGGAAAACCTTGTTTACAGCACCATCAATTACATCGACAACAACATTTTAAATATCAAAAACCTGCAAGAGGTCGGCGAGGCGCTGGGCTACAGCTACTCCTATTTATCCCAGCTGTTTTCCAAATCCGTGGGAAAGCCCCTGAAAGACTATTTTTTCTCCAAACGGTTTGAACTGGCGGCGGAGCTTCTGGAAAAATATAACGTCACTACCGTGGCACAGCAGCTCGGATACGATACGGTGTATTCTTTCAGCCGCGCCTTCAAGCGGCATTTCGGCGTAGCGCCGAGCGGTTATAAGAAAAAGAAGGACCCGAAACAGGAGGGAAACCCATGAGACGATGGTTTGCGGCGGCACTCGCCGGCGTGGTCTGTCTGTCCTCCGCCCCCGCAGCTGTCTGCGCGCGGGCGGAGGGCCTGGACGAACCGGAAGAGGTTGGCGGCGGAGAAGGATACGCCGCCTATCTGGAGCGGTATGCCGACGCCGAACGGCCAGGTGAAGCCATCATCATCCCGGCGGCGGATTTTACGGAAACGGAAGGGGAGGCCGAGCTGCACGAAGGGCCGCCGGAGGGACCGGCGGCCGCCGTCTACACGGACGACGAAGGCTACATCGAGTGGCAGATCAGCGTCCCGCGAGCCGGGCTGTACGCCCTGAAGCTTCGGTACATACAAATCCCGGGCCGCAGCGCTTCCATCGAACGGGCAGTTTCGGTCAACGGCGCCCTTCCCTATGAAGAGGCGGGAAAGGTCGTGCTCAAGCGGCTGTGGAGGGATGCGGAGCCCGGCATCCGCCAGGATGCCTCCGGTAATGATCTCCGCCCCATACAGGAGGAATATCCTGTCTGGCAGGAAACGTTCCTGTACGACGACATGGGCTATTTTCCTGACCCACTGCTCTTTTATTTTCAGGCGGGAACCAACACCATCCGCCTCACGGCGGTGAGGGAGCCGCTGGGACTGGCCGAGCTGTGCCTCTGCCAGCCGGCCGAGGCGCCGGACTATGCGGATTACCGCGCCCGGTTCGGCGTTTCCTCATCGGATTCCCTCCCCCTGATCACCGTACAGGGAGAGGACATGTTCTGCAAGTCCGATCCGGTTCTTGGTCCCACCGGCGATCGGTCGTCCCCCTCTACCCAGCCCTACAGCGTTTCCAAAATCCGGCTGAACACCGTCGGAGGGTCGGGAAGCTGGAATACGGCCGGACAGTTTATTGCGTGGCGGTTTTCCGTGGAGGAAGAGGGGGATTACGCCATCTCCATCAAATGCCGCCAGAACATCTCCCGCGATCTGTTCAGCAGCCGGCGCGTGTATCTGGACGGGGAAATCCCTTTCCGAGAACTGAGCAGCGTGAAGTTTACGTATTCCTCGCGGTGGGAAATGGTGACGCTGGGGCAGGAGGGTGTTCCCTACCTGTTTCATCTGACCCCCGGCATCCATGAATTGCGGCTGCAGGCCGTCCTTGGCGATATGGGTCCGATCTTAAGTGAAGCGGAGGACTGCCTCTACCAGCTCAACGCGCTTTACCGGGATATCATGATGGTGACGGGGGCCGTGCCGGATTACAACCGGGAATACGGCCTGGAAACTCTGATCCCCGGCGCCATCGAGGGGCTCGGCACGCAGGCGCAGCGGGTCCGGCAGATCATTGACCGGCTGCTCGCCTATACCGGAGAGCGGGGGACGGGAACCGCCCTGCTGGACACGCTGTACAGGCAGCTTGTACATATGTCGGAATACCCGGAGGATATCCCCCGGCTTTTGGAAAACTACAAAAGTAACCTGGGAGCGATGGGCACTTGGCTGCTGGAAGCCCGTCAGCAGCCGCTGGAGATCGATTATTTCTGTATCGCCTCCCCCGGAGAACCGCTTCCCCGGGCCCAGGCGGGATTCGGCGCTCAGTTCCTGCACGAGGTCCGCACCTTTTTCGCCTCGTTTGCGGAGGATTACAACAGCCTCACCGGCACGGACGGCGGCGTGCCCTATATAAATGAAGAACCGGTGCGCATCTGGGTCACCAGCGGGCGGGACCAGGGGCAGATCATCAAACGGCTGCTGGACGATACCTTTTCCGCCTCTTCCCGCATCCGCACCAAGCTGGAGCTGGTGCAAAGCGGCGTTCTTCTCTCCGCCACCGTGGCGGGGACGGGACCGGACGTGGCACTTTCGGTGGGCGGAACGGAACCGGTCAATTATGCGATCCGGCATGCGGTCTGCGACCTTTCCGCCTTTTCGGATTTTGAGGAGACGGCCTCGCGCTTTCATCCCGAGGCGATGGTTCCCTACCGCTACGACGGCGGCGTTTACGCGCTGCCGGAAACCCAGACCTTCCCCATGCTGTTCTACCGGGAAGACCTTTTGAAGGAGCTTGAGCTCAAGGTTCCGGAAACCTGGGAGGATGTTGTCGCGATGGTGCCGGTACTGGCAAAAAGCGGCATGAGTTTTGCCCTTCCGGTTTCTTCCGCCACCGCCTCCGGAGCCGGTGTCGGCTCCTATTATGCGCTTTTGCTGCAAAGCGGCGGAAAGGTATACCTGCCCGACGGCACCGCCAGCGCCCTGGATTCGGATACGGCCGTCGCCGCCTTCCGGAAGTGGACGAATTTCTATCGGAATTACGGCTTTCCCCTGTCCTATGATTTTATAAACCGCTTCCGGACCGGTGAAACGCCGGTTGGCGTAGCGGACTTTACCACCTATAATACCCTGCTCGTGTCCGCTCCGGAAATCCGGGGGCTGTGGGGCTTCACCCAGGTGCCCGGCACGGTGCGGGACAACGGCGCCGTGGACCATTCCGTAGCCGGAGGCGGTACGGCGTGCATGATCCTCGCCGCCTCCCACCAGCCGGAAAACGCCTGGGAATTCCTGAAATGGTGGACCGATGCCGAAACACAGGAGCGTTTCTCCTCCGAGCTGGAGAGCCTGCTGGGTGCCTCCGCCCGGTATCCGACGGCCAATCTGGAGGCCTTCTCCTCGCTGCCGTGGACGGCGGACGAATACCGGCAGATTCAGCTCCAGCGCAGCGCGGCAAAAGGGATTGAAGAGATCCCCGGCAGCTATTTCACACCCCGGCATTTGGACAACGCCTTCCGTAAGGTGGTTTATGATGCGGCCGACCCCAAGGATACCCTGCTGGATTACGTATATACCATCAATCGGGAAATTCTCGCCAAACGGGAGGAATACGGCCTGACCGGCGGCGAAAAGGGGGAATAAACGAGGCATGGGCAAAGCAGTCCGTACCGGGGGAGGCGTACCCCCAAGCCCCGCGGCAGGCAGGATAAGAAAAAATCACAGGAGCGGAACCGTACGCGGCAACCTCGACGCCTATCTGTTCATCTCCCCTTTTTTCCTGATTTTTTTCCTGTTTACGGTGGCGCCGGTGGTTATGTCCGTCTGTCTGAGCTTCACCTATTACAACATCCTTGAAGCGCCGGCGTTCGTCGGATGGAAGAATTACGTCTCCCTTCTGCTAAACGACGATCTCTTTATGACCGCACTGAAAAACACCCTGTTCATGGCGTTGATTACCGGGCCGGCGGGTTACCTGGCCTCCCTGCTTTTCGCCTGGTTTATCAACGAGCTGCCCTCCAAGCTGCGCGCGCTGCTGGTGGCCGTTTTCTATGCGCCGTCTATTTCCGGGAACGTATACATGATCTGGTCCATGATGTTCAACGGAGACAGCTACGGCTATATCAACAGCATCCTGCTCAAAACCGGTCTGATCAAAGTGCCCGTGCAGTGGCTGACCGACCCGGCGTATATGATGCCGGTCGTCATCCTTGTCGTGCTGTGGACCAGCCTGGGGGCCGGGTTCCTCTCCTTTGTCGCGGGGTTTCAGACAGTGGATCGCACCCTGTATGAAACCGGCTATGTGGAGGGGATCAAAAACCGTTGGCAGGAGCTGTGGTTCATCACCCTGCCCTATATCCGCCCTCAGATGATGTTCGGCGCCGTCATGTCGATTACCGCCTCCTTTTCCATCGGGGACGTGACGACCGCCCTGTGCGGGTTTCCCAGCACGGATTATGCCGTACATACCGTCCTCAATCATATGAACGACTACGGCAACGTCCGTTTTGAAATGGGCTATGCATGCGCCATCGCTACGGTGCTGTTCGGGATGACGGTGGGCATCAACAAGCTGATTCAGAGGATTCTGTCAAAGGTGGGAAGCTAAATGACCAAACGAAGGCTTCGACATTCTCGGACAATTCTGCGGCCCGCCCGTTCCGCCGCGGGGGACGCCGCCACCGCCGGTCTCCTTCTGGGCTTCGGTGCTTTCATGATCCTGCCTCTGCTCTACGCGGTATGCAGCGCCTTTAAACCGCTGGATGAACTCTTTCTATTCCCTCCCCGATTTTTCGTCAGCCGTCCGACCCTGGATAATTTTTCCGATCTTTTCCTGCTGATGGAACAGTCGTGGGTCCCCTTCAGCCGATATATCTTCAACACTGTCTTCATCACCGTCACGGCCACGGCTGGAAACGTTCTGATCTCTTCCATGGCCGCCTATATGCTGGAAAAGCGGCGGTTCCCCGGTTCCCGGTTTCTGTTCGAGATGGTGGTCACGGCACTGATGTTTTCCACCTTGGTAACCGCCATCCCCAATTACGTAATTATCAGCAAGCTGCACTGGCTGGACAGCTATCTTGCCCTGATTATCCCGGCATTCGCCACCCCGATGGGCCTGTATTTGATGAAGCAGTTCATGAATATTGTTCATGATTCGCTTATTGAGTCAGCCAAGCTGGACGGCGCCTCGGAATGGATCATTTTCTGGCGGATCGTCATGCCGATCGTGCGCCCCGCCTGGCTGACGCTGATTATTTTCAGCTTTCAGGGGATGTGGGGGCAAACGGGCGGCAGCTTTATTTACAGCGAGGAGCTGAAGACCCTTCCCTACGCGCTGAATCAGGTCATGGCGGGAGGGGTCGCCCGCGCCGGCGTCGGCAGCGCCGTGGCCCTGCTGATGATGCTGGCCCCCATCGCGGTTTTTGTCATCACGCAGAGCAGCATTATCCAGACTATGGCGACCTCCGGCATTAAGGAATAAAAAGGGGAGCGGGAGGGGCAAAGAAGGTGAGAAAACGGGAAGCAACCGGCAAACCGACCATGGGAAAGGAGAAAACATTGTGAAACGAACGGCAAACATACTGTGCGCCGGTGCCCTGCTGGCAGGTCTTCTGGCGGGATGCGCGGCGCAGGAACCGGAAACCTCCCAGGAAGGGACGGCACCGCCCGCCTTTTCGGAAAAGGTGGACTTTCAGGGGGAAACCATCGTCTTTGCCTATCCGTGGACAATCGAGCCCTATGAAGCCACCCCCTCCGGAGAACAGCGGCGCAAGCAGGTGGAACAGATCGAAAAAGCGTTCAATGTAAAAATTGAAAACAAGACCGTGAGCGGAAGTTTTTATAACGACCAGATGACCACCACCATCCTCGCCGGCAAGCCGATGGGCCATTTCCTGATCGCCTACGGCGAATTCACGGCGGACTATTACAAGGCGGGCGTGTTTGCCGACCTGACGCAGGCCATGCAGGCCACCGGCATCGACTTTTCCGACGGGTCGATCTACAACCAGCTGGTGCGGAAATATACCCAGCTCAACGGGAAACAGGTCGGCTTTTACAACGAACTGCCCAACTGCCTGATGTGGTATTACAATAAACGGATGCTCAGCGAAATCGGTGTGGATATGGAACAGCTCGTCGAAGACAAGGAATGGACCTTCGACAAGCTGCGGGAACTGGGCAAAAAGTTGACCAAGGACCCGACCGGCTCGGGGGAACCCAGCGTGTACGGTATCGGCGCGATGCAGGCGCTGACCCTCGTCCAGTCTCTGACGCTGGCCAATAACGGGGAGATCTCCGGCGTGGACCCCGGCACCCTGCAGCCGGAAATGATGTGGCAGAACGCCAACACGCTGGAAGCGATGAATTTTGTATACGGGCTCTGCGTCACCGACAAAGTCTGCCGGCCTAATCTCGCCGGAGAATCGTGGACGCAGGGGGCGAAGGATTTCGCCGACGGCAAATACGCCTTCATGTGCAGCACGCTGGATTATGCCGGCATGCTGCAGAAAATACCGATGCAGGACGACTTCGGCATTGTTCCCGCTCCGATTGGGCCGCAGGCGGACGATTATATCCACGCGGTCAACGGGATTTCCTATCACTTCATCCCCGTTACCTATCAGGACCGGGTGCCGGAACTGCTGATCTTGTACGACGCGCTTTCCCAGCCCCCGGAAGGCTACGACGCCGAAAGCATGTGGAGGGATAATACGGAACCGCAGGTGCGGGATGAAGCCAGCCTGGCGGTGCTTGAGAACATGCGGTACGGCGACCGCTCACGGCTGGAACCTTTTACCTTCTGGGGCGTGCAGTGGACCGAACCTTCCTACGCCATGCTCATGGAATGGGTCTGTCAGGATCAGATTACGCCGAACCTGGTCGCGGAGCAGTACGACCAGATGATCCAGGCACTTCTCGACGACAAATGGGGTTCCATCCGCCTGACCGGGCTGGCCTCCTGAATCCCCGATTAATGACTGCGAGGTGACAATGTCATGAAGAGACAAAAAAGAGCCGTGCTGCCGTTCCTGGCAGCGGCGTTGATGCTTCTAGCACTGCCGGCAGCGGCGGCAGACAAGGTGCTGGATACTTTTGAGGAATACGAAACCGACCTGGATCTCTCCATCTATTGGAGCGCCTATATCGATCAGTGGAACGAGGGGAGGGTATCCCTCGGCGCAGGAGAAGGCGAGGGTGGCGGCAAGGGCGTGGTCTTCCACTACGATTTCCGCAACAAGGGCGCCGGCATCCTCCGGGGCGCCTACGAGGACATGTCCACCACCGGAGACGGCATCAGCTTTTGGGCCAGGTCGGATACCGCGCTGGTGGTAGACCTGGACCTGGCTTACGACAACAACGCTTACCATTATTCCAAAAAGCTTGCCTTCGGCCCGGAAGGAAAGGTCTATACGATTCCGTTTGCCGACCTGTCCCTGACCTACGGCGTGGGGGAAAATAACCCGCAGTATCTTTCCCACATCATGTTCACCGTTAAGCGGGACGACAATGCCGCGGCCCCGCAGCAGGGTTCTTTTGTCGTTGACAACGTTAAATACGTGAATGTGCAGGAGCCGACCACGACGGCGCCTACAACCTCCGTCCCGCCGCCGGCTACCGAACCCCCGACTCCGGATACCGAGCCCCCTGCGCCCGCCACGGAGCCTTCCGCTGAGGAGACGACGGCGCCCATCGGCGGGGAGAGCACACAGGGAAGCGGCGGAACGCTCCCCTCCGATGGCTCCACGACCCCTGCTGCCGGCTCGACGGAGCCATCGGCGCCGGCCGGCACAGGCAACGGCTGGGTGCTGCCCGTCGTGATTACCGCCGTGGCGGTCGTTCTGGCAGGCGGCGGTACGGGCGTGTATTTCTATATCCGCCGGAAAAAGGCCGGCAAGCCATAACCGGGTTTTCAACGGCTTTTTCGGGGCACGGAAAGCCGGATAAATCAGCAGAAAGAGGAGGAACTATCCATGAAAAAGAGCCTATCTATCGCGTTGTCCCTCTGCCTTTTCGGCAGCCTTGCCGCCGGCGCCCTGCCGTCTGCGGCGCAGGGAACGGAAGAAACCACCCGCGAAATTGTGCTGGAAAGCTTTGAAGGCTACGCCGACACGGCGGCCATGACCGCCGTGTGGAAAGAGCTTTACGCCTTCGATACCGACGGCGTCACCCCTTCCATGACGGCCACCCTGAACACGGACGAAACGAAAGCCAACAGCGGACAATCTATGAAAATGCATTACAATTCCTGGATAGTCGGCGATAAAGCGGTGGAAGCGGAAATCGGCAGCCTGCCGGATTCGGACGCCTGGGCGGATGCACGGAGCCTGAAAGCCTGGTTCTCGTCGGAATATGACGTGGAGTACGACGTATTCCTGATTTTCCGGGACAATCAATATCAGATGAAGACCAAAGGAGGGCGGGGGCTGAAATCCGCCGCCAATACCCCCGGCTTCTCCGAGACGGAGCTGAAGGCGGATAACTTTGAACTGGGGTATCACGAACCCTCCCTTTCGGCGGATGAGATGCCCTTTGATCTGTCTCTGGTCACCGGCATTAAGATTGCAGTATCCTCCGAGCTGGCCTGGAGCGATCACTATATCGACGACCTCATCCTTGTCTGCGCCGGCTCAGGGGAAGAACAGGGCCCCGGCGGCGAAGGAGGAGGAGAAGGAGGAGAAGAAGGAGAGGAAGGCGGCCAGCCCCCGTCTTACCCCGTCTCGGATTGGAAGGTTCTGGAACAGCTGGATTGCTTCGATGCGGACAAGGAAGTTCCCCATTACTGGGTAAACAACAGCTATGGCGATAACCTGACAGGGAGCAGCCTGGCGCTGAACAGCGACGCCTCCTTTGCCGACGCGGGCCGGTCCCTGAAAATCACCTTTGATATGAAGCTGGAAAACAACGTCCTTATCACCCGTGAGGTATCCGCCGGCGTAGACCGACAGGCGAAAGCGTTTCGCTTCTGGGCCAAGGGCACACGGGAAAAAACGCAGGTCAAGATTGATTTCTGCGTCAACCAGAACGGCACGGCTTACACGGCGGAAAAGTGCCTCACCATCAGCAGCGAAGGCCGTTTCTACGAGATTCCCTTCGATTCCCTGGTCTACGTCAGCGGGGACAAGCAGGTCGCCTTCTCGCCGGACATCCTTTCCCGGATCAATTTCGAAGTAAGGGAACCGGCCGGGACAAAAGGCGAACTGTATTTTGACTCCCTGGGAGTGGTGGGGGAAAAAACAGACGGAACCGGTGGGGCACAACAACCCGACAAGCCCGCCGCCCCCAGCGGCTCGCCGGATACGGGAGTGAGCACCGCCTTCATTCCGGCCCTGGTGCTGGCATGCGGTTCCGCAGTCGTACTGGCCGGCGCAAAAAAGCGCCGTAAATCATAAACCATCCATCGAAAAAAGCGGCCGGGGCGGGTTTTCCCGCCCCGGTTCACGGGAGGAAGCAGCCTTGGAATACACCGGAATCAACAGCGTGCGCAGTTTCGGCGCCAAAGGAGACGGCCGAACGGACGACAGCGCGGCGATCCAGCGGGCGATCGACGCCTTCGGAAGCGCGGGAGGAACCCTGTTCTTCCCGCCGGGCCGGTATGTATGTGCGGATATCCGGGTGAAGCCGCATGTCGCTTTGACGGCCGCACCCACCTGGTCGTACAGCGGCGACGACCGTTTTGGAGCCACGGTACTCCTCCTGGCGCGGGAGGACGCCGTCTGCCTGCTGGATATTACCGACGCCGTGGGAGCGACAATCGAGGGCCTGGCTCTGGACGGGCGCCAGCTCGGCCGGAACGGCCATGAGGTCCATGGAATTTCCATGATCCGCAAGGGAAGCGATTACGGGCGGGTGGAAAACACCGTCCGGGTGGAGCGCTGCCTGGTCAGCGACTTTTCCGGCGACGCGCTGCATCTGGATCATGTCTGGTGTGTAACGGTTTCCCGCAACATGCTTTCCGGCTGCCGGCACGGGATTTATGTCAACGGCTGGGACCTGTTCATCCTGCACAACTGGTTGAGCGGGAACCGTGAGTGCGGCTATTACGGGTATCCGGGGGTCAATAAAGGCGTTCAGCTCGCCGGAAACCGCATCGAGTGGAACGGGACCTGCGGGATCAGCGGCCAGGGCGGGGAGCACCTGCACATTACGGGGAATCAGATGGACCGCAGCGGGGCCGAGGGTATCCGTATCGAAGGCTTCAAGCGGGTAACGATCGTGGGCAACACCTTCTTTCGATGTGGAAAGAGCACGGCCGAGGAACAGCGCAACACCAACCTGGCCCTTCTCAACGGCCGCGGCGCCGTGGTCAGCGGCAATGACTTTGGCGCCTATTGCGACGACGACGGCGTATCCAGCCGTCTTTCCCCCGATTATGACATGGTGATCGGGAGGCTCCGCCACAGCGTCATCAGCCACAACGTCCTGTACCAGGCAGCGGTCAAAGCCCCGATTCTCGATCTGGGCGGGCACGACAACCTGCAGATGACGGCAAACCCGCAATGCCTGGCCACCGACGATTTCTGAGATCAACCGGGAGGGAAAACGATGAGAGCCTATTACCGCATTCTGTCGATCTTGGCGTGCGCCGCCCTGGCTTTCCTTGCCGCCGGCTGCCAACCCCCGCCGGCGGCCTCCTCTTCACCCGAGTCCGGGAGTTCCGTCTCCGCAGAGGAGCCGCCGGCCGGCGACAGCATCGGCGTTTTTACCAATGTGCGCGATTTCGGCGCGAAGGGGACCGGGAAAACCGACGATTCCGCCGCCATTCAGGCCGCCATCGATTCTCTGGGGGAAACCGGCGGCACCGTATACTTCCCGGAAGGGAAATACGCCTGCCACAACATTGTCGTAAAGCCGCACGTCTGCCTGTTGGCCAAACCCACCTGGAGCTATTCGGACGCGGACAAAAACGGCGCGACCGTGCTGATGCTTAACAACCCCGAAGCGCGCTGCCTGCTGGATTTATCCAGCGCCTATGGTTCCACAGTTGAAGGGCTTGCGCTGGACGGCCGCGGGCTTGGCGTCGGGATCCACGGAATCAGCGTGAATCGGGAGGATGCAGGGGACAACGAGAACGCGCTGCGTATACAGCAGTGCCGCGTCAGCGGTTTCTCCGGCGACGGCGTGCATCTGGCGGTCGCCTGGGCAATCACGGTGCGCGACAATCTCCTGATGGCCAACACCGGCAACGGCTTGTATGTCAAGGGCTGGGATGTCTTTATTCTGGACAACTGGCTGACGGCAAACGGGAAAAACGGGTACTACGGCTTTCCCAACAACAACAAAGGGATTCTGCTGCGCGGCAACCGGGTGGAATGGAACGGGGAACACGGCGTGTTCGGCCCCGGCATGTCCTCGGCGCTGATCGAACAAAACCAGATCGACAGCAATGGCGCCAGCGGCCTGTATCTCGACAACTTCAAGCATGTGAACGTGACGGGGAATTTTCTCTTTCGCAACGGGCGCAGTACGCAGGAGGACCTTTACAGCAGCAACGTGTACCTGGAAAACGGCCGCGCGCTGGTGCTTTCCTCCAATACCTTCGGCGCGTACACCAACGACGACGGTTCCGCAGAGCTGCGCCCCCGTTACGGTGTCACCTATTACAAGGTGCGACAGTCCGTCCTCTCCGGCAACGACCTGTACCAATCCGCCGTCACAAAGCCCCTCAACGACCGGGGCGGTAACGAGGGCCTGGTCATCCGGGACAACATTGAAAGCCTGGCCGGCGAGGACTACTGACCGAACGGAGGGAGCGAACCGATGCGCAAAACAATCTGCCTCCTGGCGCTTCTAGGCTGTCTAGCCGTATCCGCCGCAGCTTCCGCCCCCTACTCGAACTATGCCTACGACGCCGACGGGGAGACCGTGCCGGCGCCGAGTGCCTGCGACCTGTACGCGGTGGTCGACGCGGAGTCTCTGGGTACCCCCTTAAACGAGCCGTCCGACCTGTTCGTCCGGGACGGCAAAGTTTACGTGGCGGACACCGGCAACAACCGTATCCTGATCTTGGACGGTGGCTTTAGCCTGCTCGGCGTGGTGGACAGCTTTGACAACGGCGGCCGCGAAGACGCTTTTCAGCAGCCCGAAGGCATCTTCGCAGCGGCTGACGGCGCGCTGTATGTGGCGGATACGGGCAACGGACGGGTTGTCGTCCTAGAGCCCACGGGACGGCTCCGAGCCGTTTACGGCGCGCCCGAATCGGAAATTCTGGGCGATATGTTTGAATACCTCCCCACGAAAATCGCCGCCGACAGCGCGGGACGTCTGTTTGTCGTTTCCCGCAACTGCAATTTGGGCCTTCTGGAGCTGGATCGGGAAGGACGGTTTGTGCGGGTTCTGGGCGCGCCGAAAGTGGTGGCGAACCCCATCGAGCAGCTGTGGAAACGCTTTTCCACCCGAGAGCAAAAACGGCGGATGGGCCAGTTCGTTCCAACCGAATACAACAACCTGTTTGTGGACGCGGAGGACTTTGTTTACGTCACCAACAACGCATATCAGAAATGGCAGGAGGAAAACGGGGATGCGGTGCGCAAGCTCAACGCGTTGGGCAACGACGTGCTCACCCGCCGGGACGGGAGAAAGGCCGTCGGCGACCTGGACTATCCCCAGACAGGCACCTACATAGGCCCGTCCTCGATTGTAGATGTTTTTACCCGTCCGAACGGGGTCTACCACCTGCTGGATTCCCGGCGGGGACGGGTATTCACCTACGACGCGGACGGCAACCTGCTGTTTGTATTTGGCGGTCCGGGAGAATATGCCGGGACGTTCGTTAACCCGCGGGCGCTTGTGTGCATGGGGGATCTGTTCCTGGTGTTGGACGCCGGAAAGAACCAAATCACCGTATGCCGGGCGACGCCCTACGCCGCAGCGATCTTGAACGCGGTGGAGCGGCATGCCGCCGACGAATACAACGAGGAACTTGCGCAGTGGCAACAGGCGCTTCATTACAACGCCAACTGCGGGGCTGCCCGCGTCGGCATCGGCAAGGCTTATCTGCGCAGCGGAGAATATGCCCAGGCAATGGCCTGCTTCCGCCAGGCGCAGGATCGGGACAATTATTCCAAAGCCTATCAATACTACCGCCGGGAGATGCTGGGAGAGCACTTCCCCCTGATGATGGCCATCCTCATCGGAGCCGCCGCCGCGGCGATCGCCGCCTCCCGGATCCGAAAACGGCTCACTCCCCGCCGTGCGGAGCCCTCTCCCTCCGGCGCCTTTTCCCGCTCGGTCGGGTATGCCGGCTATATACTGGCCCATCCTTTCCGCGGCTTCTGGGAGCTGAAAAGGGAGCGGCGGGGCAGTCTTTCCGCGGCCTGTCTCTTTCTCGGTCTTACCTGCCTGCTGATTGCAGCCGAACGGCAGCTGACCGGCTTCCTGTTCAATCAGCAGGACCCTGCCGAGCTGAACCTGCTGCTGGAGTTCAGCAAGGTCCTGCTGCCGTTTTTCCTTTGGTGCGGCGGCAACTGGTGCGTTACCTCCCTGATGGAGGGCGAGGGCCGCTTTACCGAGATCGTCACAGCGGCAGGCTATGCTCTGGTGCCGCTGCTGATCTGCCATACGTTAGCCCTGGTTCTCAGCAATGTCGCCACTCAGGCGGAAGGCGCGTTTTACACCTTCTTTCTCATTCTGGGGGCGTTCTGGACGGGAGCGTTGATTCTGGCAGGAAATATGGAACTTCACAATTATACCATGAGCCGTTCCCTTTTCGTGGCCCTTCTGACAGTGCTGGTGATGGCGATTGTGGTGTTCCTCGGAATTCTCATCGTCATGATCGTACAGGAAATGGTCGGATTTGGGGCGGATGTCTACAACGAACTCGCACTGCGGTTTTAGGAGGGGGCGCCTATGAAACGGACAATGGGAGGGCTGCTGCTCCTGGGCTTTTTGGCTCACCTGCTGACAGGCTGCGGAGCTGTAAAAATCCGGGAAGGCATCGCCCACGACGACCTTATCCTGGCGGGAACCGCGGCCAACGATGTCCAGGCCACCGGCTTTGAGGAGATCGCCCGGTCCGCCGCTCTCACGTTGCTGATTAACCCGGATACGGCGGAAATCCTGCTGAGAGACCGGCGGGGGGCCGTCGATTGGCGTTCGAATCCGGCCGACCGATCACAGACCGCCGTCGGCGCGGAATCCCTCAGCTATACCGCTTCTCAACTTACCCTGACTTACAGCGCGGCAGACGGGACTCAGACAACGCTGCACAGCTATAAAGACAGCGTGGAAAAGGGACAGTACCAGATCGAACGGACCAAAAACGGCGCCAAAGTGCGGTACACCCTCGGCACGGCGGAGGAGATCAAACGGGTGCCGGCCGTTATCACGGCGGCACGATTCCAAGAAAAATTTCTGGACAAGCTTGGCGAGGAGGATCGGAAAACATTGCTGCGCCGGTACGCCTATCTGGATCTTTCCTCCATCGATGACGAACAATACCGCCGTGAAATGGAAGCCCGCTTCCCCCTGTCGAAGCAGGAACCGCTGTATTACCTGCGTTCCATCCCGGCCCCGCCGAACATCGAGCGGGAGGTGGACGCCCTGGCCGAAAAGGCCGGTTATACCCTGGAGGATTTGGAGGCGGACAACCGGGCCAACGGGATCGAAGCCGCCCGGCAGGAGCCTGCCTTTAACATATCGGTTTATTACGCGCTGGAGGACGAGAGGCTGGTAGTGCGAATTCCCGCCTCCGAAATCCAGATGCCGGAGGACGCCCTGATCGAGTCCATCAGCCTCCTGGATTGTTTCGGCGCGGGCGGAACCCAGGACAGCGGCTATATGCTGGTTCCGGACGGGTCGGGAGCGCTTGTCTACTTCAACAACGGCAAGACTTCCCGCAGTGAATACGCCGTCCCCGTTTACGGGAAAGACCAGGCCCTTTCTCAGGACGAGCAGGTTCTGAGCCAAACGCCCGCCGTCCTGCCGGTGTTCGGCATTAAAAACGGGGAAGCGGCCCTGTTTTGCGTGATCGAAAACGGGGAAGCGCTCGCCTCCGTCTGCTGCCAGACCGCCAAAGCCGAGCAGGCATACAATCTCGCTTATCCGAGCTTTTCCCTGCGGCAAAAGGAAAACATTGACCTCGGTTCCGGAAAGAGCAAGGTCTATGTCTTCCAGACAGAGCGTTACCAAGGCGACCTGGCCGTCTCCTATTATCCATTATCCGGCCAACAGGCGGATTACAGCGGGATGGCCGCCGTATACCGCGGCCTTCTCTTTGGGGACGGGCCGGCCGCCCTCCCCGACATACCGCCCCTGTATCTGGAATTCCTGGGCAGCGTGGAAAAGGCCGAAAACCTGCTGGGTTTTCCTTATCAGAAAAAGGCGGCCCTGACCACCTTCCGGGAAATCGAGGAACAGGTGAACGCGCTGGGCAGCCTGCGGGAGAATCTCCAGGTCCGGCTGAGCGGATGGTGCAACGGCGGTTTAAACCATACCGTCTTTGACGAAATCCGCGTGCAAAAGGAACTCGGCGGAGAAAAGGGACTCACGGCGTTGGCAGCGGCCCTGCGCGCGCAGGGCGTCGGCCTGTATCCGGACGCAGACTGGCAGTATACCCGGCGGACCGGCCGGGGATATTCGACCTCAGAGGATACCGCCCGTCTTCTAAACCATACCGTCGCCCAAATCTACCCGTACAATCCCGCTACCTACCTGGCCGACCGGAAGGCGGGGCGTTCCTCTTATTTGAACGCCCCGCATGTGGTGGAAAGGACCGCCGCCGCTTTTCTGGAAGCATACGCCCCGCTGGGAATCGGCGGTCTGTCTCTGGGCTCCTTGGCGCGGGATGTAAACGCCGATTACAATGAGCACCGGATGGTGGAAAGGCAAACGGCAGCAGAAATGCAGGAAGCGCAGGTCGCCAAAGCCGCGGCCGCGGGGTATTCCCTTCTCGTCCGTTCCGGGAACGCTTACGCACTCCCCTACGTATCCCATGTGCTGGAGGTGCCGATGGAAAGTAACGGATTCGACCTGGCGGACGAAAGCGTGCCGTTCGTTCCCATGGTGCTGTCCGGACAGGTGCAGTATGCCGGTCCGCCCCGCAACCTCGACGGCGGGGGGCGCACCGCCTGGCTGCGCTGTCTGGAAACCGGAGCCGGCCTCTACTATGTGCTGGCCGGCGTAGGCTCCGACTTTATGAAAGACACCGCCTATCCGGAATATTATGCGGTGGGGGCGGAGGAATGGCTTCCCACCCTCACGGGGGAATACGGGCTTCTGGCCGAAACGATGCGCGGCATTTATGGGAAACCGATTCTGCGGCATGAAAAGCTGGCCGACGGCGTTTACCGGACAACCTATCAGGGCGGGGCCGAGGTGACGGTCAATTACGGCAACAGCAGTTATACGGATGAAAACGGGACCGTGGAGGCGGAAAGCTATGCCGCCCGGACATAAGCAGACAGGAGGAAAAGGCCATGAAGAAAAAAATTCACAGCCTGGACAGACGACGGCGGCGTGCGGGGTACTGGTTCACACTGCCCTTTACCATCGGCATGCTGTTCTTTCTGCTGGGGCCGCTCGTCCAGTCTGTCCTGTTCAGCTTTCAGAAGCTGACGGTCGTACCCGGAGGGTACACCCTGTCCATGGTCGGTTGGGAAAACTACCGATATGCCTTTCTGGTGGACGACCAGTTTCGCCGTCAGCTCTTCCGGTCAGTTCGCGACATGCTGATCAACGTGCCGGTAGTGGTGCTGTTCAGCTTTTTCATGGCGAGTATCCTCAACCAAAAATTTGTCGGACGAGGGCTGGTACGCGCCATTTTCTTCCTGCCGGTCATCATTGCCTCCGGCACGGTGCAGGCAGCCCTGTCGTCCGATGCGTTAAGCAGTCTGAGCAATTCCGCCTATCAGTCCGCGCAGATGGGGGAAGCGCTCACGCTGCGAATCACCG
Organism: Candidatus Avimonas caecicola; assembly: GCA_904419875.1. Classification (GTDB taxonomy): domain Bacteria; phylum Bacillota; class Clostridia; order Oscillospirales; family Acutalibacteraceae; genus Avimonas; species Avimonas caecicola. The sequence goes on from CAJFTG010000012.1 coordinate 24,734, forward strand.
ATTATCTGCAGGAAATGAACATCAGCCCGGCGATTACCCAATTCGTAATCGACACGGTGGGGCGGGTCTACGAGATTGCCGTGATGTCGGCGGTGCCGATCATTATTTTCCTTGCCGGGCTTCAGTCGGTTTCCCCCGCGCTGTTTGAAGCCTCCTTCATCGAGGGGGCCGGGAAATGGGAGGTCTTTTGGAAAATCAGCTTTCCGATGGTCAGCCCGCTGATTCTGGTCGCCGTGGTCTACTGCATCGTGGACTCTTTCACCAGCATGACCAACGAGGTGGTCGCTCGTATCCACCGCACGGCGTTCAGCGAACTGAATTTCGGATTGAGCAGCGCCTTAGCCTGGAGCTACTTATGCATTGTGTTCGCCATCCTGATTCTGGTATACCGGCTGATCAGCCGACATATCCACTATGACTGACGGGGGAGCAACCATGACAACACGGAAAAAATGGAACCGGGACCTGCTGCTCAAGCATGCCGGCCATTGGACATGGGCGTTGCTGCGCGCGCTGCTGATGGCGGGAATCAGCTTTATTCTATTGTATCCCCTGCTGGAAAAGGTCTGCCGCTCCTTTATGGAGATCCAAGACATTTACGACGTAACCGTACAATATTTCCCCAAGCATTTTACTTGGAAAAATTATCAGATGATCGCTATTTGGATGGATATGCCAAAAACGCTCTGGAATACGCTGCTTTTAAGCGTGACAACCGGCGTTTGTCAGACGATATCCGCCACCGTGGTTTCCTACGGCTTCGCCCGCTACCGGTTCCGCGGATCCAAGCTGCTGTTTGCCATGGTGCTGGTCGGACTGGTGGTGCCGCCGGATATTGTACTGGCTCCGCTATACCTGAATTTCACCTTTTTTGACCCGCTGGGACTGATCCATCTGGTCACCGGCGCGTCCGGCATTAACATTGCGGACGGTTTCGCCCCGTTCCTGCTGCTAGGGCTGACATCCACCGGACTGAAGAGCGGGCTTTACGTTTTTCTGATGAGACAGTACTTCCTTGGCATGCCCCGTGAATTGGAAGAAGCCGCGTGGGTGGATGGAGCAAACCCCTTCCGCACATTTTTGCAGATCATGCTGCCCGGCGCGCTTCCCATGATGGCGACCGTCTTCCTGTTTTCCTTTGTATGGCAGTGGCTTGACGGGATGTTTACCACCGCCTTCTTAACAGATACCAAGGTGATGGTAACCGCCCTGAACAGCCTGACGCATGTGGGTGACCTGGCGGCGCAGGGAGTTTCCGATCCTCTGGAGATCTCCCTGGCCCGATACGCGGGCATCGTGCTTTTGATCCTGCCGCCTTTGATCGTGTATATTTTCTGCCAGAAGTCCTTTGTGCAGAGCATCGAACGCAGCGGGCTGGTCGGTTAGCAGCCGGCCGACAATTCGAAGCAAAAAACAGGGTCGCCGTGCACAGGCTCGGCGGCCCTCTCGCTTTTGCTTAAAGGAAGACGGTCTGCAGACCATCAGCGGCTGCTTTTTGGAGCCCTGCCAATCCCCGCAAGAAGGAGTTCCCTTCCCCTCTTCCTCCTATCTTTCCCCCTCCGCCGCCCGCATCCGTCCCCCCTCCTCCCCTCCTCCCGACGGCGGAAAGATGCCGGCGGTCTTCAACGCTCCTGTCCACAGGCGGCCTCAGCCCGGAACCTCAAAAGGCGTCCGGAAGCCGATTGGCCCTTTTTGTTTCGGGAACGCGCCGGCTGGGTTTCCGTCCGCAGGGTGTCCAAAGAGTGGCTATGGGACGATCCGCCGTGAATCCCGCTCCTCGTCTCCTCCGGCCGTTCCCCCGCCTTTGCCGGCTGAAGGATTCTCCCCGGGAGAAGACCCGCCGCGGGGGACCCCGGCTTCAGGGACCCCCGGCCCCTTCCGCCTGGATCTTGCCCCTGTCCGCCCCTGCCCCATCCCTGCCCCGCCTGCTCTCTTCCGGTTATACCGGCGTCCCCGCTGCCACAGCGCCGGAAGCGTCCTTCCACCCCCCTGCTTTTCAGAAGCACCGTCCTCATACAAACAACCATCTTCCGGCAGGGCCAGGGGATGGTACACAAACAGGCAAAAGCCCTTTGGCCTTCAAATACGCGTCAAACGTGTAAATACGGTCTGCCGGCCGCTCCAAGACTGTTACTTGCCGCCCGGGAACGGGCCGGGTTCCTTCATCGTCGGCTGTTCGCCCATCGGTCTTTTTTCGGCGGATTTGCTATATACGCCTCTCTGTGTGATCGACCGCTCACGTCGTTCAGGCTCATCCGCACGCCTTCCCCTTGCTATTATAAAAGTGCCGCCGGCAGACCGCGTTCCCATTCCGGCAAAGGGCGTTCTTCCGTCTTCCCGGTCGCCCCGTGCTCGCCCCCAACCACTTGTTGGGGCCAGTTGGATGCTGCAAAAAGAGGCATGGCCATAGGCCATGCCTCTTTGAACACTCTTATCGGATTCCTCAAACGCCGCCATCAGAGATAGGGCAGCGGATTGACCGGGCTGCCGTTGACGCGGATTTCAAAATGCAGGTGCGGCCCGGTAACATTCCCGGAACTGCCCGCACGGGCGATCAACTGGCCCTGGCTGACCTTCTGGCCGGCCCGCACCAGAATCTGGCTGCAGTGCGCATACATTGTGCGGTATCCGCCGCCATGGTCGACAATCACATACAGCCCGTAGCCGCCGCCCCAGCCGCTGGTGTTGACTTCCACCACCGTACCGCCGTCCGCGGCGATGATGTCCTTGCCGTAAACCCCGTTGCCGGAAATATCAATGCCATCGTGGAAAGAGCCCCAGCGATAGCCGTATCCGGAGGAAACCGTCTTGCAGCTCGGCAGCGGCCAGATAAACCGTCCGGTTGAGATGCCGTCCCCCTGGGCGCTGACGCTCGGATTCACCTTCTTCGCGCCGACCACAACCACCTTTTCCACCGGCTCCTTGGTCACTTCCGTGGAAAGGATCGTGCGGGACTGCTCCAGCCCGTCGAGATAGGTGACCTCCGCCGTTACCAGGCGTTCGCCGTTCTGTCCCTGAGTCGTCACCTTTTCGTAGCCGATATACTGGCTGCCGTCCTCCACCTTTTTGGTGGTGTAGGCGATGGATTCGGTGTACTCGACCGTGCGGACCACCTGCACCCGCAGATACGGCTGCGCCTTCTGAATAAGCACATCCACATCCGGGAAGATGTTGTCGTCAAAACCGGGATTCAGGGACCGGAGCTGATCCAGGCTCATATCGGTTTTGGCCGCGATGGACAGAGGCGCGTCCCCCGGGATGATGGTGTAATATTTGTCCACCACGGTTTCGTGGGTCAGATACTCTTCCATCTCCTCGGCCGTTTTGATGGAGGAAACCGGATACAGCCCCTCGACAATCTCCACGTCCTGTACGAACTCCACCCGTTCGTCCGCGCCGTCCTCGCTGCGGTAAGCATCCAGAATGCCGTCCAGAACCCCGTCCAGCTCGCTGCGGGACTGCACCGAACCCTCAAACTTACCGTCGATATACAGCCCGCACACCTCCGCGATCGAATCGCTCGAGGAACGCAGAATGCTGTCGCAAAGTTCCTTTTCATCCATGATCTCCGTTTTGGACACCATGGTCAGGGTCATTTTCGGGGTACGCTCCACCTGAAAGGAATTGTCCGTGTTGATGACCCGGTCGGCCGCCAGATTGGCGGCGCTGTCAAAGACCGATTCATCCGAAATATACCCCAGCGTCTCGCCGTTGTATTCCAGCGCCAGGGCAAAGGTCTGATGGCTCCAGAAATTGATGGTGAACGCCAGCGCGCACGCCGCCCCGACGGGAGCCGCCAGATTGAGAAGGCTTTTCAGGGCATGGCGGTGGCGGCGCACAGCCAGAAACGGCAGCAGGAGCGCCTGCCCCACCGCATGGAGCGGATGGCGGCGGAACGCCTCACGCACGCGGCGGCCCGCCAGGGGAAAGCCTTTGCCAAAACGGACGATTTCCGCGCCGACCGCACGCAGATGCCGCAGCACCAGGAAATCCAGTCCTTTATACAGTACACGTCCGGCAGGAGCGAACAAGCGGGCCAGGCGTTTCCCCGCAAACCGGATGAGACGCACGCTTTGAATCCCCGTCCAGTAAGAAAGGGAGTAACCGGTCCGATAAACAGCCTTGACGCGCGGCCAGACGCGGTTTTTCACATTCCCGCAAAGCCAGCGCCCAAACCGCGCGGCCTGCTGTGCGATTTCCTTTCCGCCAAGTGGCAAACAGCTCACTTCCTTTCCTGCAAACAACACCGGCGCGGAGCCTGTCCGCCGGGAGCATCGAATACCGCACTCCGGCCGGCCCGGGACGCCATGGAAATAGTTACAATCTTGTAACAACCTGTACTCTATTATACTCAAAAGTTACAGGATTGCAACCCTTTTTAAGGAAGTTTATAACTTTATGGTAAAATATTTTCCTCAGTCGCCGACTTTCATAGTGAACAATAACGAATTTACTGGGGATAACACAGTCTAAGCGGCGACCAATCTTCCAGGATATGGAGCATGTCTCCGGCATATTTCCTCGCCCGGGGCAGGTCGTGCTCCCGGTAATTTCCGCATTCCGCCGCCGACGCGCCGGGGATTTCCCCCTCGAAAGCGGCGATAAAGGCCAGCGCTTCCTTCGTCAGCGCGATCACGGTTTCCGCAGGCAGGCCGCGGGTGAGAAAATAAAAGCCGGTGCGGCAGCCCATAGGCCCGAAATAGACCACCCCATCGCGGTGCTCGCTGCCGCGCACGTAGGTGGCAAACAGGTGCTCGATGGTATGCATCGCCGCCGTTTCCAGGTAAGGCGGCGTATTCGGGCGCACAAAACGCAGGTCGTAGGTCGTGACATCCCCGTCCGCCCGGGAGGTGTACATGCCCGGCGTCAGCCGGGTATGGTCAATTTGGAAGCTGGCGATTTTTTGAAGCTTGTCCGGCATGAGCCCGGTCCCCTTTTATACATAATATTTAAAGCGCTCCTGTATTCCCGCGATTTCCGCGCCGAAGAGCCGCCGTTCGGTTCAGTCCTTCAGCTCATAGACGCCCGGCAGATCGCTGGAAAATCCGCGGTCCTGGGTGATCTCCTGCATGGAACGGTCGCCGGAGAGGGCGCCGACGAATTCAACGATCATGTCCGCCGCCTCGTTGGCCGCCAGATCGTACAGATCGAAAAAGCTGTCGGTGCTGGTATAGTCCTCGTCAAAGGGGTTTTTCCACTCGGCGTGCCGCTCATTGGCATAGTCCCAATCTCCGGTGTTCAGCGGACGGAGCAGAGAGGTGGCGAAATGCCCGCCCCGGGTCAGCTTCTCCACCGGCCGGAACAGCAGCTTCTGCCGCAGCATGGAACGGTCCGTCATGAAGAACAGGGCATGCCGCATGTCCCCGGGCGCACGGGCCAGGTGCTCCGCCGGGACATCCATCCCGAACAGGCGGGAAAGCACCGGCTGATACAGCCGGCCGACCGCCAGATACAGGCCGTCGTGGTCCTTAGGCAGCACCGCCTGCAGCTTGAAATCCCGGATCAGCCGGCCCGATTCCCGCCGGAGGGTGAGGGTATCCAGCGCGCTCTCGATCCGAAAATGATACTGGTGGGCGTTCTTTCCATAGCCGGGGTCCGCCTTTTCCAGTTCCTTCTGCGCCCAGAGAATATAGGGATGGGCGGCGCGGTCCAGCGCATAATGGCAGAAAAAGCCCTCCACATACCCGAGCATCCGGTCGGGCTGGCGGCGCTCCGCCCGCAGGACGCGGCGGAACTCCTCAAACAGGCGGGCCGGGCTGATCCGGTGCAGCTTCTGCCCGGCGGCAACACAGCTTTGCCCCGGCTCCCACGGCAGGACCCGGTGAAAGAAAAATATGTCCGGCCCCTGAGCGCCGATCAGCGCCGCCTCGCGGTCCGCGACCTCGATTCCCGCCTTTTTCAGCTTGGAAAACACGCGGAGCGCAAATTCATAGTGGGTTACCAGCGCAGGCATGTCCCATTCCTCCATTTCCGGGAAGATACCGGGAGGGCGCGCGCTTCCCCCCGGCACAAACTGGTCCTATTATACCATCTGCCCCGGGAAAAAGGATGTCAAAAATGCAAACATTAAGAAAATCTACCGATTTCCTAAGAAACGGCCCTCCTTTGCCCGCAAAGGCGCCGGCGTTCGCCCCGGTTTCCCGGCTTGCGCCCGGTCTCCCCATCGCGCCGGCAGCCCTGCGCCTGCGGACAGCTTTTCGGGATATCCAAACCGCGGTGCGGGCCGCAGGGCGCTGCCCGTGCCTCCCATACCGGATGGACAACCAAAAAGGGGGCGATTCCCACATCCGTTCCACGATCTGCCGGATAATCCGCCGCATAAGCCCCCGCGTAAAGGAAAGGACGGCGGGGCATTCGCCCCCGGCACATCCGGCGTCAAATCCGGCGGGACCAGGCAGAGCGTTTCATCATCACCCCGGCAGGGCTTTCCCGTTTGGTCCGGCAGGAGGCTGCCGACGGTGCCGGCCGGCGTTTGCCAGGACGGTCTCCCCGCCCGAAAAGCCCCCGCGCGTCCGCCGCCGTCCGCAGGCGGGCGGTCAACGCCGCGGGGGAGCGGCCCCTCCCGTCCCCGCTCCTCCGGCGCCTGGCCAATCCCCGCCCGAAAGGAGCCCCGCCGGCGTATACGGGACAGGCGCTGCTTCCTCCCCTCCCGCGGCGCGGTCTGCGCCAGCCGGCGGACGATGGCCGCCGGTTCTTTCAGGCGCTCCCTGCGCGGCATCATCCGGCCCGACGCCGCAAACCTGTTCCAGCAGCAGGCAGTTCCCCCTCCCGCGGCAAGCGGCCGGGGCGCGCAGTCCGGGCAGACCTCGCTGTTAAGCCGGCGTTTCTCGGGGAAATCCCGGCGTCTCCCGCATTTCCGCAGCAGTCCCCGTACATCCCCGTACAGCCCCGTGCAACCCCGTGCAGCCCGGCCGGGGATTGCGCAGCCGGGTACGCCGCGTGGATAAACCCGATAGGGGGACGGCACGGCGGCGCTCCGCTTGTGCCGTTGAAGAGCCGCCCGCACCCGCTTGTCCGCCGCTTTCCTGCACCGCCTTCCGGGAAAGAACCCCGCCTTCTTTTCTTCAGCCTTCCCAGCCTTCCCGGCTTTCCCAGCCGCCCCAGCGGCCGGGCTGCGCATCCCAGCCCCGCTCCCGGAGCAGGGAGGCCATATCCTCCGGCAGCGGCGCGGTCAGCGCAATCTCCCGGCCGGTTTCAGGATGGAGGAACCGCATGGCGGCGCAGTGCAGGGCGTGCCGCGGCAGCGTCGTCCCGTCGGTCCCGTACATCGTGTCCCCGGCCAGGGGATGCCCCAGCCAGGCCATATGCACCCGGATCTGGTGGGTGCGGCCGGTTTCAATCCGCACCCGCAGAAGGGACAGGGCGTCGGAGGAAGCGAGCGCCTCCCAGCGGGTGAGGCAGTATCGGCCGCCCTCCGTCCCCGGAGGGACGACCTCCCGCGTGATGCCGAAGCCCGGCCGGACCCGGATGGGCCGTTCGATCACCCCTGCCCCCTCCAGGCGGCCGAGGACCAGGGCGCGGTATTCCTTCTCCACCGTCCCCCCGCCGGGCACGCCGCTCCCCAGCCGGTGGGCGGCATGCGGGTTTTTGGCGGCGAGGAGCAGGCCGCTGGTGTTCCGATCCAGCCGGTTGACCGGCCGGAAGGCGAGGGCCGCCCCCTCCTGCTGAAAGTGGGCGACCACCGCCGCGGCGAGAGTGGGGCCGTCGTGCCCGGCGGAGGGATGCACCGCCAGGAAAGGCGGCTTGTCCACCACCAGCAGCGCCCCGTCCTCGTAGACGACGGACAAAGGCAGGTCGGCCGCCTCCACCCGCACGGTATCCGCCGGCATCCGAAGCCGCACCGTCTGCCCCGCCCGCAGGAAATCGACGGCCCGCACCGGCGCGCCGTCCGCCGTGATGCCGCCCTCCACCCGTTTGAGCCGGGCGAGCAGCCGGGCGGATACGCCGCAGCCCCGGCGCAGGAAGGTTTTCACCATCGCACCGTCGTATTCCTCCGGCACCGGATAGCTCACTGCCGGCACGGGCCTCGCCTCCTTGCAAAACCGCCCGCCGCCGTAAACGGAATACGGCCGGGCCGGTAAAATCTCGGTTCGGACGGAGAAGGCGCCGAATGGGGCCGCCAATTCAAAAGACGCCGCCATACGGCGGCGTCTTCGGCCTCGAAGCAATTGGCAGGCCGCCCCAAAGGCGGACCCGCCGCCGCGGCCTTCTTTTCCGGGATGCGCCTACTCAGACCCGCACGACCCAGCCGAACGGATCGGGGAGGCGGCAATTCTGAATCCCGGTCAGGGTATCGTACAGCTTCTGGGCGGTTTCGCCGATCCTCCCGCCGTTGATGACGATGTGCCGGTCGTCCACCTTCAGCTCGCCGATGGGGGAAATGACCGCCGCCGTGCCGGTGCCGAAAGCCTCCTCCAGCGTGCCGTTCTGTGCGGCTTCCACCACCTCGTCCAGGGCGAGGCGGCGCTCGGTCACCCGGCAGCCCCAGGACCTGAGCAGCTCGAGGCAGGACATCCGGGTGATGCCGCCGAGGATGCTGCCCTGCAGGGCGGGGGTGACGATTTCGCCGCCTATTTTGAAGAAGACGTTCATCGTCCCCACTTCCTCAATGTATTTGCGTTCCACGCCGTCCAGCCACAGCACCTGGGTATAGCCCTGTTCGGCGGCCACGTCCTGCGCCTTGAGGGAGGCGGCGTAATTGCCCCCGGTCTTGGCAAAGCCCATGCCGCCCTTGACCGCGCGGACATATTCCCGCTCCACATAAATCTTCACCGGGTCCAGGCCCTCCGGATAATACGGGCCCACCGGGGAAAGGATGATGACAAACAGCAGATGATTGGCCGGATGCACCCCGACGTGCGCATCCACCGCGATAATGAAGGGGCGGATGTACAGGGAGTTGCCCTCCCCCTCCGGGATCCAGTCCTGATCCAGCCGGACCAGCTCCTTGACCGCCTCCACCGCGAACGCCTCGTCGATCGGGGGGATGCAGAGCCGGTCGTTGGACACGTTCAGGCGGGCCATGTTCTTTTCCGGGCGAAAAAGGACCACGCCGCCGTCCGGCGCACGGTAGGCTTTCATGCCCTCGAAAACCTCCTGCCCGTAGTGCAGGCACATCGCCGCCGGGTCCAGGGAAAGCGGGCCGTACGGGACGATGCGGGGGTCGTGCCAGCCTTCGCCCGCGTCGTAGTTCATCAGAAACATGTGGTCGGTGTAATAATTGCCGAAGCCCAGCTTGCTGCTGTCGGTCGGCTTGCGCTTGGGATGGGTGGTGCGTTCCACCGGGATCGTTTGCATTGATGACCAGTCCTTTCGGTTATATCCCCGGATTCTCTTTTACAAATTATAGTCCCGTCCCCTGCAAATTGCAAGAAGCGGCGCCTATTTTTTCATTTTTCCGGCGATTTCCGGCGGGCCGTCCCGCGGGATACTTCGCAGAACCCTCCGCCGCCCGCCCCGCTCCCCCTGTTTTCCCTGTTACCCCTGTTACCCCATTTTCCCTCACTTCCTTCACGGCTTCCGCCTCCGCAGGCCCGCCGAAGCCGGCCGCGGGAAAGCCGGCAAAATCGGCGCGGGGGCGGCTTTTCCCGCGGCGGGCCTTGTATTTTCCGCACAGTCTGGTAAAATATAAGAAAACCGGCGGTTCCGCCCGTCTCCGGGCGGCCGACCAGCGCCGCGCCCGCCGGTCTGTGGGCTGCGGCGGCAAGGGAGGAAACGTCCAATGTGTCAGAACCCAAACCACAAGGGGAAAGAAAAATTCTACATCACCACCGCCATCGCCTACACTTCGCGCAAACCCCATATCGGCAACGTCTACGACCCCGTCCTTGCCGACCTGATCGCGCGGTACAAGCGAATGATGGGCTTCGATGTGTTTTACCTGACCGGCTCGGACGAGCACGGGCAGAAGATCGGGGAATACGCCCGGGCGCAGGGGATGGAACCCAAGGCATATGTGGACGGCGTTTCCGCCCAGATCCGGGCGGTCTGGGACTGCATGAACGTCAGCTACGACCGCTTTATCCGCACCACCGACCGCGACCATGAGCAGGCGGTGCAGAAAATCTTCAAAAAGCTGTACGACCAGGGGGATATCTACAAGGGCACCTACGAGGGCAAATACTGCGTGCCGTGCGAATCCTTCTTCACCGCCTCCCAGCTCAGGGACGGGAAATGCCCCGACTGCGGGCGGGAGGTGGTGGATGCGAAGGAGGAAGCGTATTTCCTCCGCCTGAGCAAATACCAGGACCGGCTGGCGGCCTATTACGACGACCATCCGGAGTTCTTCCTCCCCGACTCCCGCCGGGCCGAGATGGTGAACAATTTCCTGAAGCCCGGGCTGTCCGACCTGTGCGTGTCCCGCACCTCCTTCACCTGGGGCATCCCGGTGGAGTTCGACCCCGGCCACGTCATTTACGTCTGGCTGGACGCGCTCTCCAACTACATCACCGGCCTGGGCTACAGCCCGGACGGCAGCGGTGAAAAATACACCAAATACTGGCCGGCCGACCTGCACGTCATCGGCAAGGACATCGTGCGCTTTCACACCATCTACTGGCCGATTATCCTCATGGCTCTGGGCGAGCCGCTGCCCCGGCAGGTGCTCGGCCACCCCTGGCTGCTGGTGGGCGAGGACAAGATGAGCAAATCCAAGGGGAACGTGCTGTATGCGGACGACCTGGCCCGCCGCTTCGGGGTGGACGCGGTGCGGTATTACCTGCTCAGCGAAATTCCCTTCGCGCAGGACGGCTCGATCACCTACGAGAGCCTGATTGCCAAATACAACGCCGACCTGGCAAACACGCTGGGCAACCTGGTCAACCGCAGCATTGCGATGACCAACAAATACTTCGGCGGCGTCCTCGCCCGCCCCGCGTCGGCCGCGGAGGAAACCGACCGCGACCTGCGCGCCGCCGCCGCACAGGCGGTCGCCGATTATTTCCGGCTGATGGACGCCTACCGCAACGCGGACGCGGCGGACGCCGTGATGGCTCTGGCCCGCCGGTGCAACAAATACATCGACGAAACCGCCCCCTGGGTGCTGGCCAAGGACGAAGCCTCCCTTCCCCGCCTCAACGACGTGCTGTACAACCTGATCGAATGCATCCGCATCCTCGGCATCCTGCTCACCCCCTTCATGCCTGAAACCGGGGAGAAAATCCTCTCCCAGATCGCGGTGAGCGGCGGACTGACGGAGATCGCTTCGGTGCAAAACGGCTTCGGCGCGGCGGAAAGCTATCATGTCGGCGCCCCCGTCCCGCTCTTCGCCCGCATCGACGCGGCGAAAATGCTGGCGGAAATCCAGGCGGAGAACGAGGCAAAGGCGGCCGGCGAAGCCGCTTTGGAGAACGAGGCGGGGAAGGAGACGCACAAGGAGCCGCAAACGGCGGAAAACGTCGCCTTCCTGCCCCAAATCACGATCGACGATTTTGCGAAGATCGACCTCCGGGTTGCGGAGATCACCGATTGCGAGCCGGTGAAAAAAGCCAAAAAGCTGCTCAAGCTCACCCTGAACGACGGCACCGACACCCCCCGCACCGTCTGCTCCGGGATAGCCAAGTGGTATGCCCCCGACCAGCTCAGGGGCCGCCGGGTGGTGCTGGTATCCAACCTGAAGCCCGCCGTGCTCTGCGGGGTGGAAAGCCAGGGCATGATCCTGGCCGCGGACGACGGGGAGGACGTAAAGGTCCTCTTCGTGGACGGCGTAGCGCCGGGGAGCCGGGTCCGGTAACCGAAACCGCCTGCGGATGCGCGGCAGCGAACCGCCGGCGGTTTTTTCTGCCGCGGAGGCGGCCGGTTCCCCGGCCCCGCCGTCCCGGCTTTCCCCGGCAGCGCTGAAAAGGAGGAGCCCCCATGGACGAACTGCACGGCATTTTCGATACCCACGCCCATTACGACGACGAACGGTTTGCGCCGGACCGGGAGGCGCTGCTGGCCTCCCTGCCCGCGGAAGGGGTGTGCGCCGTAGTCAACGCGGCAAGCGACCTCCCTTCCGCCCGTGCCGGGCTGGCGCTGGCGGAGCGTTTCCCCTTCGTCTGGGCGGCGGCGGGGGTTCACCCCCATGAGGCGGCCGGGGCCCCGGCCGACGCCATGGAGCGGCTGCGCGCCCTCCTCGCCCATCCCCGCGCGGTGGCGCTGGGCGAAATCGGGCTGGATTACCATTACGATTTCTCTCCCCGCGGCGTGCAGCTGGCGCTGTTTGAACAGCAGCTCGCCCTGGCGAAAGAGCTGGATATGCCGGTGATTATCCACGACCGGGAGGCGCACGAGGACACCCTCCGCCTCCTCCGGCGGTACCGGCCCCGCGGGGTGGTTCACTGCTTCTCCGGCAGCGCCGAGATGGCGGCGGAGGTCTGCCGGCTCGGTATGTATATCGGCCTGGGCGGGGCCGTCACCTTTAAAAACGCCCGAAAGCCCCTGGAGGTCGCCGCCGCCGCGCCTGCCGACCGCCTGCTGCTGGAAACCGACGCGCCGTATATGACGCCGGTCCCCTTCCGCGGGCAGCGCTGCCATTCCGGCCATATCCGCCATACCGCCGCCGTGATCGCCGCCGTCCGCGGCATGACGGCGCAGGCGCTGGTGGACCAGACCCGCGAAAATGCCTGCCGGCTGTACGGCGTGCCGGAATCGGCGTTGCCAATCTAATAGTCCCGGAGTGCCTTGAAGAAACGGCGCCGCCGGGCGGGGGTTTTCCCGCCCGGCGGCGTTTTTGGATCTTTTCACGGGAATCGCCATATTACCGGATTGAACCGGCTTCGGCGGACAGCGGAACGCGGCAAGCCCTTTCCATGCGCCGGGCAGTGCCGTTGACGGCGGCACGGGAGTTCACTCCCCTCTTTCCCCGCGCGATGGCCCCGGTCTTCCATGCGCCCCGGCGAACGCTGCTCCGCTCCGGATGACAAAAGCCGGCGGCTCCTTGCGTGCCGCCGGCTTCTTCGTTTTGGTTATCCCGCAAAAACCTGCACCCAGTAATACCGGCCGCCGCTTTCATAACAGCCGACGCCGATATACCGCAGGGTTTCGTCCAGGATGTTTTTCCGGTGCCCTTCCGAATTCATCCAGGCGTTCATGACCTCCGCCGGCGTGCTTTGGCCGGCCGCGATGTTCTCCGCCATCGCAGAGATCCTGTCGGGATAGGCGGAGGAGCCCGGAAACGCCGTAAAGCAGTCGCTGCCGTCCGGACGGGTATGGCTGAACTTCTGCACAATTTCCCGGGCGCGCACGTCCGCGGTGGCCTCCAGGCCGGAAATGACCGTCAACGCGGACAGGCCCTGCTTGGCCCGCTCCTGATTGACCAGACGGACCACCTCGCTTTCGTACCGGGCGAGCAGGTCGGAGGCGGTTTGGTCGGTTGCCTGCGTGGTGGACGGGGAGGTCGGCCGGGCGGTGGTTTTCCGGGTGGTTGCCGCCGTCGCCTGCACGGTTTTTTTCGTGGTCGCTTCCGCCGTGGCGCGGGTCGTCGCTTTGGTCGTGGGCCGGGCGCTCTCCCTTGTTGTGGGACGCGCGGCCGTTTCCTCGGCGGCGGGGGTGGTGGCCTGGCCGCCCGGCGCCTCGGAGCCGCCCGGTTCCGCTGCGGACGGACGCGTCTGCGCCCCTTCCTCCGCCCCGGCAGGGGCCATGGCCTCCCCGGAATCCGCCGGGGGCGTTTCCTCCTCCGGAATTTCCGGCGTTTCTTCCCCAGCGGCTTCCGCCGGCCGGGAGAAAACGCTCCCCGCCGCCCCGTCCTCCTGCGTCGTGCCGGCGGAGGGGGCCGCGGAGCATCCCGCCAGCAGGGAAACCAGCAGCATGGCGGCAATGCCTGTCGTCCATATTTTTTTCAATGGAATTCATCCTTTCCAATTTGCCTGATTCTGTGTCGCTGACATCGCTCTTGTCGATCTTGTCGCTTTTATCGATCTCGTCGATCTGATCACTCTTGTCTCTCTCGTATCCTATGCGCGTCCTGTTCCCGTCCTCCCTGAAAAGGGCGCGGAGGAGAGAAGGAGGGGGGATGGAGGGGGGAT
>CAJFTG010000012.1:38762-88616 GCA_904419875.1 Candidatus Avimonas caecicola
TGGAGGGAGAAAAACCGGCCGCCGTTTTCGGGCCGGCCTGCGCCTTCCGGTTCCTGTGGCCGGCGCGGGGGAAGCACGCCGTCTGCGGAAGATGCCGCGCCGCCGCGCCTGAACGATTATATCACATCTTTCTCCAACCGGACAAGGGGGATACCGCTGGAAAAATCGTTGTTTTATTATTGAATATATAGTTTATATCCTTTGCATCTTCCACTATCCGCCGCCGAACGGAATTCGAAAGCAATTCGGTCAATCTGTCGGAAAAACGTTCTATTTTTTGTTAACAGCTGCCCCTCGTTCGTAAAGAGGGAGAAGGGGAAGGCCGTGGGCGGATGCACGGATCAATATTATACACGAATATTTTTGGTTTTCGTGTATATACTATATATCCTCTATCATATCACGTTGTGGTTTCTCCGAAAACCGGGTAATGTGGTATATGCACACTGTAAACGGGCAAGAAACGGGCAAGGAGGAAGCCTCCCATGGATATCAACCGACTTCTCGGCCTCCGAGTCAAGAAGATCCGTAAGGAACTGGGACTGAGCCAGGAACAACTGGCCGAGAAAGCCGATATGAACGTGGCTAACATCCGGCAGATTGAAGCCCTGAAAGGAAATCCGACGATGGAAAGCGTCGCCAAGCTTGCCCGCGCTTTCGAAACCCGGCCGATCGACCTGCTGGATTTCGACCGCGAATACCGCAGGCTGGAAATTTTTGAAGAACCGGAGCAAACGCTGCACGACCTGATCGCTCCTCTCAAGCCCCACGAGCAGGCGGAGATTATCAGCCTGGTCGCCATGGTTGTGAGCACAATGCGCTGACCGGCGTTCCGCCCGTTCGTCGTTCCGCGGCAAAAGGGCGGAGCAGACCGGCCGAGGCGGCCCGGCGGGCCCGTTCCCCGCAATGGGCCCGTGTAAAGCCATAGAACCGGGATAACCAAAATAGCCAAAATAACCAGATAACCGCAAACACCGCCGCCTGCGGGCTGTTTTCCCCCGCGATGAAACGATGGTTCCTGTTCACCGGGAGAACGCCCCCTTTCTGCAGGAAGAGGGGATAATCATAACCGCCGCTGAAACGGTGGTTTGCACAGACCCCGGAAGGGTTTAAAGGCAGGCTTCACCCTGTAGGAACATCCGATAACCTGTTATCGCACGGCACGCCCTGCCCCGTCAACGGGCTGTTCTGCTTCTGCCAGGCCGGTTCCAAGGCATAAGAGCACCATCAGGCGCAGCCTCTGGAACTGCCGCGTTATTTCTCTTATTTTCCTTGAGGGAATACCGCTGCCAAACATTTTATTTCCCCGGTTCTGCCGGGGGTTATTCGTCGCAAGCACGTCGCAAGCACCAACCAAAAAAGCGTGGATTCGCCTTTCCAATGCGAATCCACGCTTTTCTCTGCCTATCTTTGCTTCTCTTTCACGCCACGGCAGGGTTGCCCTGCCGATTCCCCGCGCACGCTGGTACGGCGGCGGCCGCCGCCGCGGAGTATGCGGTTCAGGTGTTGTTCATAATCACGCCTTCCACGGCGTTGGCCACATGCTCGCAGGCATCGCAGCATTTTTCCATCCGGTCGTAAATTTCCCGCCAGATCATCAGGGTCACCGCATCGTCGCGGGAGGTCAGGTACAGCTTGCGCACCGCTTTGGTATACAGGGAGTCCCCTTCCTCCTCCAGCCGGTTGATCTCCACAATGCTTTCATTGATGGTGGCGGACTTGCGGAAATTACGGAATTCGTTCATCGTCACCTTCATGGCGGCGCAGCATTTTTTGATGATCTGGGCAAAGGGGAGCGCGTCCTCCCGGATAGACAGGACGTTGAACATATACAGACGGATGAGCACATCCTCGATCGCGTCGGTCACGTCGTCCATCGTCTGGGAGAGCAGGAGAATATCCTCCCGCTCAATCGGCGTGATGAAGGCGCGGGCCAGCGCGCGGTTGAGGTCGTGCTTGGCGATATCCGCGGCATGTTCGGCGACATGGATTTCCTTCATCCGGTCCTGCACGGTATCCGGGTCAAAGGATTCCAGCGTCTGATAGAGGATATCCGCCGCCTGCATCGAATAATCCGCCGCCCGGACAAACGCCTCAAAATAATTGAATTCCTGTCGCGCCATACGCGCCATCCTTTCTTCCGCGGAGAGATGCCCCGCTTATGTACAAAATATATCCGCTTTGGGCGCCGCTTCCCTTTCTGGTTCCCGGGGCCGAAGCGTCACAGCACCGACATAAACAGCCAAGCCATCAAAAAGCCGATCAGGCCGCAGCCGGGGAAGGTCAGCACCCAGGTGAGCACCATCTCCTTGACCACGCCCCAGTTGACGGAGGAAAGCCGTTTGGCGGCCCCCACCCCCATGATCGCAGTGGTCTTGGTGTGGGTGGTGCTGACCGGCACGCCGGTCAGGGAGGACAGCAGCAGGCAGCCCGCGGCCGCCAGGTCCGCCGAAAAGCCCTGATAGGTCTCCAGCTTGACCATATCCATCCCCACCGCCTTGATGATGCGGTAGCCGCCGATGGAGGTGCCCACCGCCATCACCAGGGAGCACAGGATCATCAGCCAGAGCGGAATGGTGAACTCGGTGACGTCGGCCTGCCCGCGGGTGAGGAACATCCCCAGCAGAAAGACCCCCATGAATTTCTGCCCGTCCTGCGCGCCGTGCATAAAGGCCATCGCCGCCCCGCCGCCAATCTGCGCACAGCGGAAAAACCGGGTGGTTTTCCGCCGGTCGAACCCCCAGCAGATTTCGGTGGTAAGTTTTGAGATGGCCCACCCAAAAACGAAGCCCAGCACGGTGGAAAGCGCCAGGCCGTACAGCACTTTGACCCACTCCCCGCCGTTGATGCCCGACAGCCCCCCGTGCAGGGCGATCGCGGCGCCCGACAGCCCGGCGATCAGCGCATGGCTCTCGCTGGTGGGGATGCCGAAATACCAGGCGGCCACCGCCCACACCACAATGGCGAACAGCGCCGCGCACAGGGCGACCAGCGCCTCGTGCGGATCCCCGCCGAAATCCACCATATTGTAAATCGTCTCCGCCACGGTGGCGTTGATCAGGGTCATCACCAGCACACCGAAAAAATTGAATACCGCCGCCATCATAATCGCCGCACGCGGCCCCATCGCACGGGTGGACACACAGGTGGCAATCGCGTTGGGAGCGTCGGTCCAGCCGTTGACGAAGATGACGCCGAGCGTCAGAAGCACGGTGGTCAGGAGAACCGGATTTGACGCCGTTTCCGACAGAAAATCCAGAAAGGTGGGGGTCATGGAACCGCTCCTCTCAAAAAATAAGGGATTGGACCGTTTTTTGCCAGTCGCCATCCCTTTGACGCTGAATTTTTCCTTTTTTGCCGCAGGCCATGCGGATTTAGTATACTGTTTTTTTGGAGGAATGAAAAGGCCCGATTTCCTTTTTCTCACCTTTGCCTAAAAAATATCCCCCTTTTTGGCAAGGCTAACTTATGTTTTCACGGCCTTTGCAACAGCGCGCCCCGAAAACGCCCCGCCGGTTCCCTTGCGAAAACGCCCCGTGGTCCCCTGCGGGGGATGCCGCCGCCCCCTGCCGGAAGATGCCCTTGCCGCCCCTGCCGGCACAGCAGCCCGGACAGGCGCCGGCCCCCTCCGTGTGCGGGCCCTTCCGTGCAGGCCCCTTTTCCGGATACACCCCTTGCCCCTTTTCCCCCGCCACAGGCCGCCGCGGGCCGGTGTCCCCGTAACGGCCGGCGGAATCAAAACCACCGGTGGACCGGAGGTTTGCTCAGGCCCCGGAAGGGACAAATACGGACTGAGCCCCTAATGGGGCATCGAAGGTTTGACACCGCCCTGCCATCTCATGCCTCCTTGTCGCCGCCGCCCGTAATGCCGCCCGGAAACAGGTCCATGCCCTCTTTTTCCGTCATTGGATCTTTTGCGTAATCCGCCTTTAATTCACTCTTTGTTTGATTCTTTGTGTACGCGGTGTACGCGCCTTTTTGCCGAAGCAGCAAATGAAGCGGGAGGAAGGGCGAACCCTTCCTCCCGTCTTTCACCGCTTTCGGCCGGCATTTTACTCCGCCTGCTGGACGATGGCATACACCGGAGGGCTGGGAAGCTTTCCCGTCTCCGTCTGCCGCACCTCAACCACATCGCCGACGCGCAGCGCCTCGCCGCTGGCCACCGGGGCAATCCAGATCCCCATAGCCAGCACTGTGGTGGTGGCGACGGTCCCGTCCGGGAAGGTCACCGTGATTTGCGCGCCGGGCACGCCGGTGCCTGTGATCACGCGGCTCGCCGTGGTCACCATGTCCACCGCCGGCGGGGCGCTGACCGGCCGCAGGGGGACGTTTCCCACAGAGAAGGCCGCCATCGGTATTCCGTCGATTAAGATGACGCCGTTGTCCTGCACCCGCACGCTGTATTCCGCATCGTTCGGCTCATAGCCGTCCGGCGACCGGCTTTCGGTCAGGGTATACAGCCCCGGGGCGACCGGCCCGAAATACACCAGGCCGTTCTCCTGAGAGACGGCGGTCCGCCCGTCCGAGAGGGTGAACTCCGCCCCCGCCAGCGGCGCGTTGGTGGATGCGTCGTATTTCAGGAACTTCAGGACGGGATAGGGCGTATCTGCCACCACGAAGCCCGCGGGGTCCTTCCCGTCAATCGTCACCGTCCCGTCCGGGGCGACCACGACGGTATAAACGGTCGGATTGGGAAGATACCCGTCCGGCGACCGGCTCTCGGTCAGGGTATAGGTCCCCGGCGCGAGGCCGTCGAACCGGACCGTGCCGTCCGCATCCGACACCGCCGTCCGCCCGCCCGAGAGGGTGAACTCCGCCCCCGCCAGCGGCGTGCCGGCGTTTTTGTCCCGCTTTTGGAAGGACAGCTCCGCCGACTGCCGCACGTTTTCCACCCGGAAGCCGCTCAGCGGCGTCCCGTCCACCAGAATGCTCCCGTCCGCCGTAACAAGGACGGTATATTCGTGGTCGTTGGGGGCATAGCCCGCAGGCGCGGCGGTTTCCTTCATGGTGTACCGGCCGGGGGCCAGCGGGCCGAAATCCACCGCGCCGTCCGCATCCGACACCGCCGTCCGCCCGTCCGATAGGGTGAACTCCGCCCCCGCCAGCGGTGCGCCGGACGACGCGGCGGTTTTGGTAAAGCGCAGGTCGGGATACGGAACGTCTTCCACCGAAAACTCCGCCAGGCTCTGCCCGTTGACGGTAACGGCGCCGTCCTGAGCCACGTGGACGGCATAAACGGCGGTGTTGGCCAGATACCCCTCCGGAGCGGCGGTCTCGGTCATGGTATAATCCCCCGGGGCCAGCGGGCCGAAATCCACCGTGCCGTCCGCATCCGACACCGCCGTCCGCCCGTCCGACAGGGTGAACTCCGCTCCCGCCAGCGGCGCGCCGGCGGCGCTGCGTTTGGGAAAATGCAGGCCGCTCAGCGGCCGGTTATAAAGGACCGTCTCGCCGGCCGGCTTCCCGTCGATTGTCACCGTTCCGTCGTCGCTGACAACCACTGTGAGGACGGCCTGCTCCGCCGCATAGCCGGCGGGGGGACGGACCTCGCGCAGGGTATAGGTTCCGGGAGCCAGCGGGAAAAAGGCCAGCCCTCCCGCCGGGTCGGACAGGTCGCTCGCCGCCTCCCGCCCGTCCCGTTCAAGGACATAAAATGCGCCGGCAAGCGGCGCGCCGGTCAGGCTGTCCCGCTTGGTGACGCGGAAATACGCCCATACCGGGCAGGGAGGCCGGCAGCAGCAACAGCCGCAGCAGGACCCGCCGCACGGCCGGTTTCCGCCGGCGGAGGAAGGTCGATAAGAAGGCATACACAGGACTCCTTTTGTTTTTTACCATTGTATGCCCCTGAGGCCCTTTTGTCCCAACCCTGTCCGGCGGACAACAGCCGTCCTCCGCAGAGCCGGGGGGATTTCAGACGCGGGCAAAGCCCTGTGGCCCCCGTACACATGCCGAACACATAATACGGTCCGCCGGCCGCGCCGAACCTGTTTTTGCCGCCCGCGAACGGGCCGGTTTCCCTCATCGCCGGCTGTTCGCCCGGTTGGTCCTCTTTCAACGGATTGGCGATATGCGCCCCTTTGGATGTGATCGACTGCTCATGTCGTTCAGACTCATCCGCACGCCTTCACTTTTGCTTTTTGTGCAGCCGGCAGGCCGCGTTCCCATTGCAATGGGGGATTCTTCCGCCTTCCTGATCGCCCCAGGCTCTCCCAGCCATCGGCCCCGCCGGCGGCTTCACGCGGCAAAAAGCCGGGCGCGGCCCTGTGTCCGCGCCCGGCTTGATACCGAAGGCTTCCTTTGCCCTTCTTGCCTGATCTTGCCTTTCCCTGCCTTTACTCGCCTTTCTCGTCTTCCTTCCCGTCCTGCCCCTTCTCGTCCGTCTCCGGCCGGGAGGGGACGGGCGCTTCAGGGGATGCTTCCCCCGCGTCCTCTTCCTTTTCAAAGGTGAACCTGCCGTCCGCCGCGTCCACCCGGATGGTGTCGCCGGCCTTGAAGCAGCCCTCCAGCAGCTTTTCGGCGAGCGCATCCTCGATCTTGGACTGGATGGCCCGGCGGAGCGGACGGGCGCCGTACACCGGGTCGAAGCCCTCCTTGGCGATCTCCGCCACCGCCGCATCGGTAACGGCGGCCTTCATGTCCATGTCCTCCAGCCGCTTGTCGAGGGAGCGGAGCATCCGGCGGGCAATCTCCCGGATATCCGGCTCGGTCAGCTGCTTGAAGACGATAATATCGTCCACGCGGTTGAGAAATTCGGGCCGGAAGGTCTTTTTCAGCTCACCCAGCACGTTGTCCCGGATGCGTTTCTGCTCCGCCGCCTCGTCCGCCGACCGGTCCTTGCCGGCGTCGCCGAAACCGAGGCCGCGCTTTTCGGTAATCAGCCGCGCGCCGACGTTGGAGGTCATGATGATCACGGCGTTCTTAAAGTCCACCCGGCGGCCCTGCCCGTCGGTAAGGATCCCGTCCTCCAGAATCTGGAGAAGCATGTTGAACACGTCGGGATGGGCCTTTTCGATTTCGTCGAACAGCACCACCGAATAGGGCTTGCGGCGGATCTTCTCGGTCAGCTGGCCGCCCTCGTCATACCCCACGTAGCCGGGAGGCGAACCGACCAGGCGGGACACCGTGTGCTTTTCCATGTATTCGGACATGTCGAGGCGGATCATCGCGTTTTCATCCCCGAACATGGTCTCGGCCAGGGCTTTGCACAGCTCGGTCTTGCCCACGCCGGTCGGGCCGAGGAAGATGAAGGAGCCGGTCGGCCGTTTCGGGTCCTTCAGCCCGACGCGGCCGCGGCGGATGGCCCGGGCGACCGCGGACACGGCCTCGTCCTGGCCCACGATCCGCTCATGCAGGATATCCTCCATCCGCAGCAGACGCCGGCCCTCCTCCTCGGTGAGCTGCACCACGGGCACGCCCGTCCAGCTCGACACAATTTCCGCAATCTCCTTTTCGGTCACCTCGCCGGTGATGCCGGCGTTTTTCTCCTGCCACTCGTCCTTGAGGTTCCCCAACTTCTCCTGCGCTTCCTTTTCCTCGTCGCGCAGGCGGGCGGCGCGCTCGAAATCCTGCTCGTTGACGGCGGCTTTCTTCTCCTCGGCCAGCCGCTTCACCTCATCCTCCAGCGCCTTGAGGTCGGGAGGCGCGGTGAAAGCGCGCAGCCGCACGCGGGAGGCCGCTTCGTCCACCAGGTCGATGGCCTTGTCCGGCAGATACCGGTCGGAGATATACCGGGTGGACAGGCTGACCGCGGCCTCAATGGCCTGGTCGGTGATCTTCACCTTGTGGTGCGCCGCGTATTTGTCCCGCAGGCCGCGCAGGATCAGGACGGCCTCCTCGGCGGTCGGCTCGCCCACCGTCACCGGCTGGAACCGGCGCTCCAGGGCGGCATCCTTTTCAATGTGCTTGCGGTATTCGTCCAGGGTGGTCGCGCCGATCACCTGGAGCTCGCCCCTGGCCAGGGAGGGCTTGAGGATGTTCGCGGCGTCCACCGCGCCCTCGGCCGCGCCCGCGCCGATCAGGGTATGGATTTCATCGATGAACAGGATAACGTCCCCGGCCTTGATGACCTCGTCAACGGCGTTTTTAATGCGTTCCTCGAAATCGCCGCGGTACTTGGTGCCGGCGACCATGCCGGTCAGGTCCAGGGTGACGACCCGCTTGCCCCGCAGCAGCTCGGGCACCTCGTCGGCGGCGATTTTCTGCGCCAGCCCCTCCGCGATGGCGGTTTTGCCCACGCCCGGCTCGCCGATCAGGCAGGGGTTGTTCTTGGTGCGGCGGGACAGGATCTGGATGACCCGCTCAATCTCGTTCGCCCGGCCGATGACCGGGTCCATCCGGCCCTCCTTCGCCATGCCGGTCAGGTCGCGGCCGAACTGGTCGAGGGTCGGCGTTTTGCCGCCGCCCTTTACGCCGGACTTCTGGCCGCCCCGCACCCCTTCGGCGGCGGTCTGCGCCGGGCTGGATCCCACCGCCTTGGCGATGTCGCCGTAAAGCTCGTCCGGGCGGGCGCCCAGCGCCGCCAGCAGGCGGACGGCGACGCTGCTTTCATCCCGCAGCACGGCGATCAGGATGTGCTCGGTGCCGACATAGCCGTGCTGCATCGCCGCCGCCTCGCTCATCGCCATCTCCATGGCGCGCTTGGCGCGCGGGGTGAAGTCCTCCGGCGACAGGCGGCTCATCTCCCCGGTGGACTCCACCTGGGTGATCGCCTCCTGATACTGGGCGGCGGTGACGCCGCGGGCGGCCAGCACCGATGCGGCGACGCCGGTTCCCTCCCGCAGAAGGCCGAGCACCAGATGCTCGGTGCCGATATAGGTATGGCCGAGGTCCTGCGCCGCCTCAATGGCAAGGTTCAGGGCCGTGTTGGCCTTTTCGGTAAAGCCTTTGAATCGATACATAGCCATATTGAAAACTCCTTTCCAGAGCTTGCCACAGCATATTGTCCGTTTTCCGGCCCGTGGGAAGAGGCGGCGCCGGCGGCCGGCGTCAGCCCGCCAGCCGTTCCCGCACCATCCTGGCGCGTTCGCCGTCCCGCTCGCCGGGTTCCATGTCCCGCCGGGCGGCCGCCATGATGGCGGCCGGCTGCGCGTCGCTGATCAGGCCGGAGATGGTGTCCATCCGTATGTCCGGGATAATCCCCATCGCCACCCCCACCCGGAGGTTGGAGATCAGGGTCATGAACTCGTCGTGGGAGAGCAGCCGCGCGGTGCGCAGCAGCCCCAGGGACCGCCAGACGGTGTCTTCAAACCGGGGATTGCGCCTTAGCTGCTCCCGCCCGGCCCGTTCCTCACGGATGATCTGGCCGGCGATCCCCTTCAGGTTTTCGATGGCGGAGCGCTCGGAAATCCCGAGCGTCACCTGATTGGAAAGCTGATAAATCGCGCCCTCCGGCTTGCTGCCCTCGCCGTACAGGCCGCGGATGGTCAGCCCCAGCTTGGAGACGGTGCCCGCGAGCCGGGGGATCGCCCCCCCTTCCTGCAGCGCGGGAAGATGGAGCATGATCGACGCCCGCATCCCGGTCCCCAGGTTGGTGGGGCATTGGGTCAGATAGCCCAGCCGGTCGTCAAAAGCAAAGTGGAGGCTCCGGTCCAGCACGGTGTCCAGCTCGTCGGCCTCGCGGTACGCTTCGTCAAGGTCGAGCCCCGGCCGCATCACCTGCAGGCGGAGGTGGTCCTCCTCGTTGACCATGAGGCTGACGCTCTCGTCCTTTTTCAGCAGGAGGGCGCTCCCCTCGCTGCACTGGGCGAATTCCGGGGAGATCAGGTGGCGTTCCACCATCGACAGCGCGTCCCGCGCCGTCATGTTTTCCATTTCGAGGTAATCGTAATCGCCGCCGTTCGGGCCGGACTTCAGCGCGTCCCGCACCCTTCCGGCGACTTCCCGCCGCCGCTCCGGAGTCAGCCCGGCCGGGAAGGGGGTGCCGCTCAGGTTGCGGGCCAGGCGGATGCGGGTGCTGATGACCACGTCGCCCTCCGCCCCGCTCTGCTGATACCATTTTCTCGTATTGTCCATGACAGGCCGCTCCTTTCACCCATGGAGAGGACGGGGCCGCGGTTATTCCGCCGCCGGGCCGCCGCTTTCCTTCTCCAGCGTCTGAATTTGGTCGCGCAGCTGCGCGCATTTTTCGTATTCCTGCCGGGCGATGCATTCGGAAAGCTCCCGGCGCAGGCGTTCGATCTCGTTTTCCTTCTTGACCTCCTCGCCGCCGCCGCTGGGCACCTTGCCGGTGTGGCGGGTCTTCCCGTGAATCCGTTGGATGGAAGGCAGCAGCCGGTCGTAAAAGGTGGTATAGCATTCAGGGCATCCGGCCCGGCCGCTCTCCGCGATTTCGCGGAAGCTGTGGCCGCAGCCCTCGCACCGCACGGTATCGGCGACGGTGCGGGCCGCGGGTTCGGCAAACAGGCTGCCCCAGAAGTCCCCCAGGTCAAAGCCGCCGAGCACCGAACCGAGGCCCTGCTTGGCGGCGCACTCGGCGCAGAGATGCCATTCGGACGTTTGCCCGTTGATGGTTTTCTTCAAAAAGGTGGTGGCGGGCCGTTTCCCGCAGTTTTGACAAAGCATAGCCGTCATCCTTTCCTGATTATGCATAAAAGCGCATGGAAGCCGCCGCTTCCCAATCGATCTGTTCGATCCGTTTTTCGCCGCCCGCTAGGCAATCAGCGCGGTCAGCAGCTGCTTGCACAGCGCGGCCCGCAGAACATCGCGCTGCGGCGCCGGAACGCTGCGGAGCGCCTGATCCGAGAGCGCGGCCGCCAGCAGACGCGCCGCTTCGCCGGAAACCGCCTGCTGATACGCCAGGTTCTCGATCACCACCCGGGCGGTGGAGGCATCCAGGCTATGGCCGACCGAGTTGACGGTATGCATCAGCAGCGTGGTGCCCCGCCCCAGCTTCACGCGGCGGATGCGGATGTACCCGCCGCCGCCCCGCCGGCTTTCCACCACATACCCCTGCTCCGGGGTAAAGCGGGAGGTCAGCACATAATTGATCTGGCTGGGCACGCATCCCAGCTCCTCCGCCAGCTCGTTGCGGCGGAGCTCCGCCCCGCCGTCGTCCGCCTGATCCAGCATATGGAGAATATAGGCGGTAATTTCATCGCTTATGCGCACGGGAACGCGCCTCCTTTCCTCATCCTTCCGGCGCCCTTCGTTTGGATAACGCCGTTTGACTTTCCCTGACCTTGATGGTATTGTACTCCATTGGTCAGTCAAAGTCAAAGTCAGTTAAAGTCAAACGACTTTGTTTTCCTTGCTCTTTTCCCGATTATGCGCAATGATCTCCTGATTTCTGGAAATAGCAGGCTTTTTCACTTGTTTTCGCCGTTTTTCTGTTCCGCCCTTTGCCGGCCCCTGCCCTCCCGGCGCCTCTGATCGGCCGGCGGGCAGAGGGGCAGTCCGGAGGCCGCCCGGTTTTCGTGTGCGGCGGTATGCGGCTCCCAGCCCTCCGCCATCTCGGCCCGGCCGCCGTGATGGGGCCGGGAACGCGGCTCGCGGCGGTCCGCCCAGCCCTCTTCCACGCTGGAGGAAAACCCCATAACCATCCTCTCCCTTCCTGCATATCATGGACTGTCGGGACGCCGAATATACCCCGCGCAATGGCGAAAACCCGTCCATATGCGGCGCCGCGCTTCCCTCCCGCCCGCTCTGCCCTTCCCGGCAACCGCCGCCTGGCCCAAACCCTTTGTAACGGCTTTGGCGGAAACCACATAGACTGGGAATGAGAGCGGGGCAAAGAAGCCGGCAACGGCTCCGGCGTCCCGAGGAAAGGAGGTCAACGAGTATGTGTATCAGCAATCTGTTCGGTGGCTGCGGCAATAACGGCTGCACCTGGATCCTGTTCCTGATCGTCCTGCTTCTGCTGTGTGACGATGATCGCAGCTGCGGCTGTGAGCGCAACAACGGCTGCGGCTGTGGTTGCGGTTGCTAACTCTTTTCCCCGGCGTTCCTTCCCGGGCGTCCGGGAAGGAACGCCCTCCCTTCCGGCGAAGGGCGGCCGCTTCGGAAAGCGCGGGACCGGGCGGCAGAGCCTCCTGGCAAATCGGCAGCCTTCACGGAAACTCCGGAAGGCTGCGGGAACCTCCCCGCCGGGTTCACATAAATCATTGTTTTAAGGAAGGAGGACTGCACCATGTGTATCAGCCGGCTTTTTGGCGAAGGTAACTGCACCTGGATTCTTTTCATCATCATCCTTCTCCTGCTTTGTGACGAGGATAACGGTTGTGGGAACAACAATTGTGGCTGCGGCTGCTGATTTTTCTTCATAAAGAATTGGGGCAAAGCTTCACGGGGCGCTGCAAAAGGGGATTTTGCAGCGCCCCTTCGCCTGTCCTTCAAACATGCGCGAACCGTTCGCCCTGCCGGCGGGAGGCAGGGGCCTCTTTCCCGGCTGGTCCGCCCGATGGGCGGAACGCTCGGAAGAAGGCCCTTTCCCGGACGAAAACGCCTGCCGGCCAGGCCATCTTCCCGTTTCCCGCGCCCGTTGCGGAAAACAGGACATGCCATGCCGCGGCGGTCGATGCCACTGAGCGGCCGGGCCGGCGCATACCGCCGCCTGCCGCCGGCGGAAAAGCGCCCCTCTCCGGGACTCGTATTAAAACCGAAAGGGAACCGGGAAGGGAGCGGGATGGGAGCGGGAAGAAACCGGGAGAGGGCGAAGCGGCGGCCCGCAAGCGCGTTTTCGGAGGGCTCGCGGCAAGGTGCGAGGCAGGGTTCGCGGCAAAACGGCTCCCCTGGCGGCGAATTTTTTCGCCTGTTCGGCGCATATCCCGCGCCGGGGGAAGCCTGCTCGCCGGCCGGCTGCCGTGTGCGGCGTGCCTCCCGCCTTGAAAACGCGCCCTGCTCCCGGCGGCAGAACCGGCAGAATTGCCTCCCTCTTTTTTCTAATTCTGGAGGAAAGCTGCCGGGCCGGCAGGGTTTTCTGTGCGCTTTCCACGGAAAAAAAGCCGTGAATTTTTCGCCCGCTACGCAAAATTCACGGAAATACCCGTTGTGAAATTCCAAGGATTATGGTATGATTTAGAGAAGGTGGCAGCCCAACATGCGCCGGCTGCCGCCGGAAAGGCACGATACGGCATGGGAAAAATCGCGGTTATCACATCAGGAAAAGGCGGCGCCGGCAAATCCACCGTCACGGCGGGGCTTGGCTGCGCGCTGGCGCGGCTCGGCCACAAGGTGCTCCTGCTGGACGGGGACGCCGGGCTGCGGAGCCTGGACCTGATGCTGGGCGTCGGCGGCAGCGCCGTGTACGATATGTCGGATATCTTCGCCGGAAACTGCGAACCGATCCGCGCCATTTACCCCTCGCCCATCTGCTCGAACGTATTTGTCCTTCCCGCGCCGGTCAGTCTGGATCAGCTCGGAACGCCGGAGGACCTGCGCCGCCTGTGCGCCGGCCTGGCCCGGTATTACGAGTATGTGCTCATTGACTGCCCCGCCGGGATCGGCCGCGGCTTCCGCGGCGCGGTCGCCGGAGCGGAAAGGGCCCTGGTGGTCACGACTCCCGACATGGTCTGTGCCCGCGACGCGCAGATCGTCAGCCGCCTGCTGGAGGATGCGCACATCCCCTCCCGGCTGATTATCAACCGCCTCCGCCCCGCGCCGGTTCTGGCCGGAAAGATGCCGGATGTCGATGAAATCATCGACACCGCCGGCCTCCAGCTGCTCGGGATCCTGCCGGAAGACGAAGCGGTGGCCGTGGCCAACGCCAACGGCCGTCCTTTGCCCTCCGACTGCAACGCCGCCGCCTGCTTCGGGAACATCGCCCGCCGCTTTCTCGGCGAAGAGGTCCCCCTGGCAAGGCTGGAAAAAATGTGAGAGGCCGGCCCGCCGGCCGGACAACCACCCACGTCATCTGCCATAGAACGTACCATAATTAAAGGAGTGAACGGTAATGAATATTGCGCTGATTGCACACGACGCCAAGAAAGAACTGATGGTGCAGTTCTGTATTGCCTACTGCGGTATTCTCAGCCGACATAATCTATGTGCCACCGGCACCACCGGGAAAATGGTGGCGGAAGCCACCGGCCTGCAGATCACCCGGTATATGAGCGGGTCCCAGGGCGGCGACCAGCAGATTTCTTCCCGCATTTCCTGCAACGAAATCGACCTGCTCCTCTTTTTCCGAGACCCTCTGACGGTCAAGCCGCATGAACCCAACGAAAGCGACATGTTCCGCCTGTGCGATATGCGCAACATCCCGGTGGCCACCAACATTGCCACCGCCGAAGTGCTTATCCACGGTCTGGAGCGGGGCGACCTCGACTGGCGCGACATCGTGAATCCCGCCATCCGCTGACCGATCGGTTCCCGATAGACCGGAAGGCGTGCGAAAGCGCGCCTTTTTGGTTTGTCACGGCGGCTTTTTCAAACCGGCCGCCGCAATACGTTTTCCCGCGCGGCGCCCTGCCTCCCCGCGGGAAAACCGGAAAGGACAGAAACAAACTATGGCCCTGATCACCAAGGCGATCCGCGGCACGCAGGACGTGCTGCCCGCCGAAAGCTACAAATGGCAGCATGTGGAGCAGACCGCCCTCGCCATCGCGCGGGATTACGGCTTCCGCGAGATGCGCGCCCCGGTGTTTGAGCATACCGAGCTGTTCCAGCGTTCGGTGGGTGAAACCACCGACGTGGTGCAGAAGGAAATGTACACCTTTGAGGACAAGGGCGGCCGCTCGATCACCCTGCGCCCGGAAGGGACGGCCGGGATGGCCCGCGTGCTGCTGGAGCACGGGCTGCACAACGAGCCGCTGCCCGTCAAGGTTTCCTACATTGCCTCCTGCTACCGCTACGAGAAGCCGCAGGCCGGCAGGCTGCGCGAATTCCACCAGTTCGGGGTGGAATGCTTCGGCGCCGCCGCCCCGCAGGCCGACGCGGAGGTGATCGCCCTGGCCCGCACGGTGCTTGGCGAGCTGGGCGTGACCGGCGTGGCGCTGCGCATCAACTCCATCGGCTGCCCGGCCTGCCGCGCCGAATATCATGCGGCGCTCCGGGAATATTTCGAGGCGCGCCGGGATGAGCTCTGCGAAACCTGCCGCGACAGGCTGGACCGGAATCCCCTGCGGATTCTGGACTGCAAGTCCCCCGTCTGCTCCGCCGTCGCCGCCGGCGCCCCGGTCATGCTGGATTATCTCTGCGGCGACTGCCGGGCGCATTTCGAGGGGGTGAAAGCCTGCCTCGACCAAGCGGAGATCGGCTATGAAATCGATCCGCACATCGTGCGCGGGCTGGACTATTATACCCGCACGGTCTTCGAATTTGTGTCGGACGCGCTGGGGGCGCAGGCTACCGTCTGCGGCGGCGGCCGATACGACGGGCTGATCGGCGAGCTGGGGGGTCCGCGCCTCCCCTCCCTCGGCTTCGGCATGGGGCTGGAGCGGCTGCTGCTCATTATGGAAGCGAAAAACGCCCGCTTCCCCGCCCCGCCCCGCTGCGAGGTCTATCTCGCCTCCATGGGGGAAAAAGCGGCGCAGCGCTGCTTCGCCATCGCCACCCGCCTGCGGGAGGGCGGCGTTTCGGTGGAATGCGACACCGTGGGCCGCAGCCTGAAAGCGCAGATGAAATACGCCGACAAGATCGGCGCGCGGTACACGGTCGTGGTGGGGGACAACGAGCTGGAAAGCGGCCTCGCCCGGCTGAAAAATATGGAAAACGGCGAAACCAGCGACGTCGCGCTGGACGACAGCCTGTATACGACGCTGTACACCAAATCCCTCGACCGCCAGCTGGCCGACATGACCGACCTGTTCGGAGAGGTTGCCGAGTAGGGGCGCAGGACGCCGTCCCGCCGCATGGACCCTGGCCGGGCTTTCCGACGACCGGCCTCCTGCAGCAAACGCCGTGCAGGCGCGCCGTCCGGGCCGGGGGCTGTTCCATACACCGCACGTTCCCGCGGACGCAGAGCGCTTGCCGCGTAAAAATCCGGGCATCGGCCCGCCAAAGGGGATAACATTGCCATGGCTGAAACGTTAAAAGGACTCAAACGGACCGACTACTGCGGCGTTTTCCGCAAGGAGGACGCGGGCCGGGAGGTCACCGTCTGCGGCTGGGTGCAGCGGCAGCGGGACCTGGGGCAGTTGATTTTTGTGGACCTGCGCGACCGCACCGGCATCGTCCAGCTCGCGTTCGACGAAGCGACCGACCGCGCGGTTTTCGACAAGGCTTTTGCGGTGCGGGGGGAATACGTCCTTGCCGCCCGGGGCGTGGTGCGGCTCCGCTCCTCGGTCAACCGCGACATCCCCACCGGCGATGTGGAGATTGCGGTGAGCGAGCTGCGGATTCTCAGCAAAGCGGAAACCCCACCCTTTGAAATCGTGGAAAACTGCGCCACAGCGGAGGCGACCCGGCTGAAATACCGGTATCTCGACCTGCGGCGGCCCGATCTGCAGCGCAACCTGATCCTCCGCCACCGCATCGCCAAATCCACCCGGGATTATTTCGACCGGCAGGGCTTTATCGAACTGGAAACCCCCATCCTCATCAAATCCACGCCGGAGGGCGCGCGGGATTTCCTGGTGCCCTCCCGCCTGCACCACGGGGAGTTTTACGCCCTGCCCCAGTCCCCCCAGCTCTACAAGCAGCTGTCCATGGTCGCCGGGTTCGACCGCTATGTGCAGCTTGCCCGCTGCTTCCGGGACGAGGACCTGCGGGCCGACCGGCAGCCGGAATTTACCCAGATCGACTTTGAAATGTCCTTTGTGGACGTGGAGGATGTGCTGGAGATCGGGGAGGGTTTTCTCGCCCACGTCTTTAAGGAAGTGCTGGATGTGGACCTCCCCACGCCCCTCCCCCGCCTGACCTACACCGAAGCGATGGAGCGGTACGGCTCGGACAAGCCGGACACCCGCTTCGGCATGGAACTGATCGACCTGACCGAAGCGGTGCGGGGCTGCGGCTTCGGCGTCTTTGCCTCCGCCGTGGAGGGCGGCGGCACGGTGCGGGCGATCACCGCGAAAAAGGCGGTTTCGGTCCTCACCCGCAAGGAGGTGGACAAGCTCACGGAGCTGGTCCGCGGCATCGGGGCCAAGGGCCTGGCCTGGGCGCGGCTCACCCCGGACGGCCTCGCCTCCTCCTTTGCCAAATTCCTGAGCGAAGAGGAGACGGCCTCCCTGCTGAAGGCCGCCGGAGCCGAAACCGGCGACGTGGTGCTGATTATCGCAGACACGGTGAAGAAGCATGTGCTGACCACCCTGGGGGCGCTGCGTCTGGCAGTGGCCGACAAGCTGAACATCCCCCGCGAGGGCTACCGCCCCCTGTGGATCACCGACTTCCCCTTCTTCGAATACGACGAAGAGGCCGGGCAGTACGTCGCCATGCACCACCCCTTCACCGCCCCGCTGGATGAATGCGTCCCCTATCTGGACAACGAGCCGGACAAGGTATTCGCCAAAGCCTACGACCTGGTGCTCAACGGCATTGAACTGGCGAGCGGCTCCATCCGGATCACCGACCCGGACCTGCAGAAGCGGATGTTTGCCGCCCTCGGCCTGTCGGATGAGGAAGCGTACCGGAAATTCGGCTTCCTGACCGACGCCTTCAAATACGGCGCGCCCCCGCACGGCGGCATGGGCATCGGCCTGGACCGGCTGGTAATGCAGATGCTCGGCGCCGCCACCCTGCGGGACGTGGTCGCCTATCCGAAGGTACAGAACATGACCGAGCCGATGACCGAGTGTCCCTCTCCCGTGGACGGGGCGCAGCTGGATGAGCTGGGCATCGCCCTGGCGGAGGAAACGGCGCAGCCCTGACAGGGCTTGGGCCGGTCTGTCCTGGGTCTAGCCGGGTCTGGCCCGGACGCGGAGCGGAACGCCCTTCCGGCGCCTCTCCGGAAACCCCAAACAGCAAAGTTCCCTTCCGCCGGCCGTGACAAGGGCCGGCGGAAGGGAACTTTTTGTATACTCTATTTATTATATTACAATTTGTATTTTTATATTGACAGCAAACCGCGCGAATCGGCGTTCAATAGGGAATACTGCTCCTTTTGCCGCACCGTCTCTATCCTCTCCGTCAAGCGGACAACAGAGCGCCCGCCCGATCGACGACCGGCCGGCGTTCCGCCCCTGCCGCGCATCCGGCCGCTCAAATTCGTTCATCCGGCGCCAGAAGATCCCCGTATTCGGGATGGCTTGCAAACCACCGCACCGCGTAGGAGCAGACCGGCCGGACCCGGCGCCCGCCCGCCCGCAGATGGGCGGCGGCCGTTTCCATCATCCGCCCGGCAACCCCCTGGCCGCGCAGGGATTCGTCCACAAAGGTATGGTTGATCTCCGCCACGCCGGCGGCGTCCAGGGGGAACGTCACCTCCGCAACCAGGCGGCCGTCATCGTCCAGCGCATATACCCGCTCCGTTTCCGTCTCAAAACACATCCGGGCGTCCTCCTTTTTCTCCATATGCCTCCTAATGCCTTGTTATGCCTTGCCGCCGTGCTTGGCGCCCTTCGCACCGCCGAGGGAGACCCCGTCGAGGATGTTGGACGCATAGGTAAAGGTCAGCGCTTCCCGTTCCCGCTTGCGCTTGAAGGACAGCTCGATCAGCCGATCCAGCATGGCGGCGAAGGGGAGGCCCGCCGCCTCCCACAGGTAAAAGGCAAGGGAACCGGGGATAGTGTTGATTTCGTTCACCCACAGCTCCCCGGTTTCCCGGTTGTTCAGAAAATCGACCCGGGCCACACCGGCGCAGCCCAGGGCGCGGAAGGTCTGCACCGCCAGCTCCTGCACCCGCTCGGTCATCCCCTCGGGCAGCTCGGCGGGCAGGCGGCGCTTGAGGCTGCTCATCCCCGCGGATTTGGCGCTGTCCGCGTTGTTGAGGTATTTATCGCTGAAATCCAGGATTTCGTGAGAGGTGACCGGCTCCTCGCACACCGAAGCCTCCGCCTCGTCCGCGTCGCCGAGGACGGCGCAGTTGATCTCCCGCAGGTTGGGCACGGCCGGCTCCACCAGGACGCGGGAGGCGAAGCCGAAGGCGTTGTCCATCGCCTCCTCCAGCGCCGCGCGGTCCCCCGCATACGAGATGCCGACCGAAGAGCCGAGGTTGACCGGCTTGACGATCACGGGATAGGGGAACCGCCCCTCCACCCGCGCGCAGCCGGCGGCGGGGTCCAACATGTATTCCCGCGCGCTCAGGACGGCCGCGTCCAGCACCGGCACCCCCGCCTGCTTCAGGGCGGCTTTCATCAGGTATTTGTCCATCCCCGCCGCGGAAGAAGTCAGGTCGCAGCCGGTATACGGCACGCCGAGCATCTCCAGCAGCCCCATCAGGGTGCCGTCCTCCACATTGGTGCCGTGAACCACCGGCATCGCCACGTCGAACGCCCCCAGAACGCTGCGCCCGAATTTTTTCATCGGGTACCGCACCAGCAGCACCCTTCCGTCCTCCGGCACCAGCAGCACGCGGGCCGCCTTCTCCAGACAGGCCTTCATGTCCTTATAGCTGTCGATGTCCCCCATATGCTCCCCGGTATAAAACCGGCTGTCCTTGGAAATGTACACCGGCAGCACGTCGTATTTGGCCCGGTCCAGCGCGGCGTACGCCTGGAGGCCGGAGATAATCGACACCTCATGCTCCACACTGCGGCCGCCGAAGAAAACGGCAACGGTTGTTTTCATCCCGATCGCTCCTTTGTAGAATTTCCGCCCGCCGCCGGCCGTCAGAAATTGTCGGGCAGGTCGTTTTCCAGCAGAACGGTGCGCTTCCCCTCCGCGGGCAGGGCGTTCACCCAGGCAAGGCCCTCCGCCAGGTTCCTGGCCACAAAAAGCCGCTCCTCCGGGAAGCCGTTTTCCAGCAGCCCCTTCTTCAGGGGCGGGGCCTGCTTTTCGCCGACCAGCACCGCATAGTCGCAGCGGGAGGCCGCATAGGCCCCCAGCTCCTGATTGAGCGCCGCCTGCCGCTCGCCCAGCTCCACCATGCCCGGCGTGACCAGCACCCGCTGGCCCTCAAAGCCCCGGAGCACATCCAGCGCGGCGCGGAAGCCCGCCGGGTTGCTGTTGTAGGCGTCGTCAATATAGCCGTTGGGCAGCAGCTGAAGCCGGTGCTCCACCGGCTTCAGGCGGCGGACGGGGGCGACCAGCTCCGCGAGCGGGATCCCCAGCGAATGGGCGACGGCGATGCAGCCGGTGATATTCTGAATATTGTGCGCCCCGAGCAGCTTTGTGGTGAAGCGGCGGGCTTCCCCGCCCGGCGCCGTCACCGTAAAGGAGGAACCGGAGGAATCCACCGTGATATCCCCCGCGCGGTAGTCGGCGGCCGAATCCGGCGAGGCGCCGTAGGTGACCGCCGGCGCTTCCACCTGCCCCAGCCGGCCGCGGATGTATTCGTTGTCCGCGTTGAGGAACACCGTCCCCTCCGGCGGCACCGCGTCGGCCAGCTCGAATTTGGTCTTGACGATATTCTCCACCGTACGGAAGGTTTCCAGGTGCTGCTCCCCGATCGAGGTGATCATACCGTACCGCGGCCGCACCAGGTCGCAGATCTCCCGGATATCCCCGACATTCTTCGCCCCCATCTCGGCGATGAACACCTCGTGGGTCGGCCGCAGCCTCTCCCGCACGGTGCGGACCACGCCCATGGTGGTGTTGTAGCTTTCCGGGGTCATCAGGACGTTGTATTTCACGCTGAGCAGCGCCTGCAGAAAATTCTTGGTGCTGGTTTTTCCGTAACTGCCGGTAATCCCGATGGTGACCAGTCGCGGCATTTCCTCCAGCCGGCGGCGGGCGTCATTGACATAGCGGCGACTGATCGCGGATTCCACGGGCCGGTTGACGGTATTCGCCGCCAGCACGACAAACGGGGTGAGGATCGCCCAGAGGAAAAGCAGCCCCACGCTCAGGCGCACCATCCCGGTAAAATACACGGCAAGCCCCACCGCGGCCAGCAGGACCGTCAGGGTGGCAAGCAGCCGCTTCACCCGGGCGGTGAAGACCAGCGGTTTTTTGGCCTTTTTGGGAATGTTCAGGATAAAATGGATGGCCAGCAGCGCCGCGCAGGCCCCCCGCACCTGCCAGTCGGTGGGGCGCAGCAGAAACGCCGCCACCGCCACAAAGGCGAGCGCCATCCACCCCATCTTCGTAAACAGCTCGGCGCGGTTCTCCTTTATCCAGCGGAGATACCGCTCCGGCCGGTAGGCGTTGAGCTGGAGCATGTGGACGTAATGCAGCGTCAGCGCCCCGCAGTCCAGCGCAAAGGCGGCGAACAGCAGGACGGTGGCCGAAACGGTCAGAACGGTCGTCATGGGCGCGTCTCCCTCAAAGCATAGTCCGGTTAAATAAACGAATCCAGCACCCGGCTGCACTGGCCCCACCGCTCGGCAAAGGCGAAATGCCCCGCCCCCTTGAGCACCACCAGGCCGGCGTCGGGAATCCTCTTTTCCATTGCCTGCCCGTCGGAAAGGGGGGTGGCCGTGTCGTTCTCCCCCCAGATCAGCAGGGCGGGGACGCGGATGCCGGCGAGCAGCGGGGTCAGGTCCTCGTTCAAAAGCCGGACCATGGTCTGCCGCATGAGCGGGCTGGCGCTGTTGTAATCGGCCGAGCCGGCCTTCCCCCGCATTTTCTCCGCCAGAGCAGGGAACAGACGCTTGGCCGCCTTATAGGTATACACCTTTATATAATACCCCGCGCCGTGCTTTGCCGGGATCCCGGCCGCGTCCATCAGCACGATTTTCGGCACGGCAAGGGGAAGCTGCGGACGGTTCATCAGCTTGATAATGATCCGCCCGCCGTTTGAATGGCCGATCAGCACCGGCGCCGTCAGCCCGACCGCGCCGGCAAACCGCAGGACAAAATCCGCGTAATCGTCGGCCGACCAGGGACGGTCCGGCTCCTCGCTGCCGCCGAAGCCCGGCAGGTCGGGCGCGACCACCCGGCACCGCGGCTTCAGATGATCGATAATCAGGCGGTAGGTTTCCGCCGGGGCGGCCCAGCCGTGCAGGAGCAGGACCTCCGGCCCTTCGCCCTCGTCGATATAGCGCACCTGCCGGCCGTCGATGGTGATTTCCACGGAGTCCCCTCCCGACAACGTTTTTTGCCGCGGCACGGCCGAACGCCCGTCCGCCGGCCGAACGCCTGATCAAAGCCAGATAAAAAGCAAATCCTAGAGGGAAAGTATACCATAGCCGCCGGGAAAAAGCAAACCCGGCCGCCCCTTTTTCCAACGGCCGCGCCCCGTCCCTTTAGTATATGCCGGATTCTTCCAATCCATACCCCGGCCCGGAACAACGCGCACAAAGGCGCCGCGGAGGTCCCTCCGCGGCGCCTGCCGGCATTCCGGGGTTATTCCGCCGCGAGCCGGGCGGCGACCGCATCCAGAAACTCGAAGGTGTTGACGCCCTTCTTCTCGGGCAGGGTGGACATCCCCACCAGGTCCTTGGTCATCACGCCGCTCTCAATGGTGTCGATGGTGGCCTTCTCCAGCCGGTCGGCAAACGCCGCCAGATCGGCAAGCCCATCCAGCTCCGCCCGCTTGCGCAGCGCGCCCGACCAGGCGAAGATGGTGGCCACTGCGTTGGTGGAGGTCTCCTCCCCCTTCAGGTGCCGGTAATAGTGCCGGGTCACGGTGCCGTGCGCCGCTTCATACTCATAGTTGCCGTCCGGCGAAACCAGCACGCTGGTCATCATGGACAGGGACCCGAAGGCGGTGGCGAGCATATCGCTCATCACGTCGCCGTCGTAATTCTTGCAGGCCCAGACAAAGCCGCCCTCCGACCGGATGACGCGGGCCACCGCATCGTCGATCAGGGTGTAGAAATACTCGATCCCCGCCGCCTCAAACGCTGTCCGGAACTCATTTTCGTAGATTTCGGCAAAGAGATCCTTGAAACGGTGGTCATAGGTTTTGGAAATGGTGTCCTTGGTGGAGAACCAGAGGTCCTGCCCGACCGACAGGGCATAGTTAAAGCAGGCGCGGGCAAAGGAGGAAATGGAAGCGTCGGTGTTGTGCATCCCCAGCACCACGCCGCCGCCCGGGAAGGCGTGAATCAGCTGGCGGCTCTCCTTCCCGTCGGCGTCGGTGACCACCAGTTCCGCCCTGGCGCCGGCCGGCACATAGCACTCGGTGTCCTTATAGATGTCGCCGTAGGCATGGCGGGCAATGGTGATCGGCTTTTTCCAGGTGGAAACGGTGGGATTCACGCCCTTGACGATGATCGGCGCGCGGAACACGGTACCGTCCAGAATTGCGCGGATGGTGCCGTTCGGGCTCTTCCACATCTGCTTGAGCTTGTATTCCTCCACCCGCTGGGCGTTCGGCGTGATGGTGGCGCATTTCACGCCCACGCCGTATTTTTTGATCGCGTTGGCCGCGTCCACCGTCACCTGGTCGTCGGTCTGGTCGCGGTAGGGCAGGCCGAGGTCGTAATACTCGGTTTTCAGCTCCACAAAGGGGGCCAGCAGCTTTTCCTTGATCTCCTTCCAGAGAACGCGGGTCATTTCGTCGCCGTCCATCTCGACCAGCGGCGTGGTCATGGCAATTTTGCTCATCCGGTCCATTCCTCATTTCCTGATAAGATTTCGTCCGTTCCCTGCCGGCCGGGCCGGCCGGCGCCCTTTTCCCCGGCGGGGCGGAACCTCTGAACGCCGCGGCCCGCCGGCGGCGGAGGGCTGCGGCCCTTTGCCGTTTATTATACCACAACCCGCCGCCTGCTGGCAATTCCTGTCCTGCAAAAAAACCGGGAGACACCCGGAAGCGATTTCCCTTTTATTGACAAAATATGCGATCGGGTATATACTATTATTATATAAAAGAGCCGAACCGGTTCCCAATGAAGGAGGCAGGCCGTTATGAACACCTATCCGATTATCACCATCAGCCGGCAATATGGAAGCGGTGGCCGGCTGATCGGCAAACGCCTGGCGGAGGAGCTGGAGCTGCCTTTCTACGACAAAGATCTGATTACCCGCGCGGCGGAGGTAAGCGGGCTGAGCCCGGAGGTAATCGCCGCGGCGGAGGACCATACCCCGAGCAGCCTGCTGTACACCCTGTCCACCGGCGGCGGGCTGGCCGGGCTGGTCGGCGGCGTGGGGATGCCGCTGGGCGACCAGCTTTTCCTCGCGCAGTTCGACGCCATCCGGAAGATCGCGGCGGAAGGCCCCTGCGTCATCGTCGGCCGCTGCTCCAACTATGTGCTCAAGGACCGGCCGGGCGCGCTGCACTTTTTTATCCACGCCGACCTGGAAAGCCGGATTGAACGCATCACCAGAGAATACGGCGTGCCGGAAAAAGAGGCGGAAGCCAAAATCGCCAAAACCGACAAACGCCGCGCCACCTATTATAACCATTACACCTCCATCAAATGGGGGCAGGCGAAGAATTATCACCTGTCCGTGGACAGCGCCGCCCTCGGGGTGGAGGGCACGGCCGCGCTCCTGCGCGATTTTGCGGCGGCGTACCGCAAGCGGCACTGACGTTCAGCGCCGGCCGCGCCCGCAGCGGCAGGGCCGGGCATAAACCTGTGTAGGGGAGGGGAATCCATGTTCCGAGACATGCGCCGGAAAAAGCAGGCGCTTTCCGCGGAGGAATGCGCCGCGGTGCTCAGCCGGGGGACCTCCGGTGTTCTTGCTCTGGACGGCGACGACGGATACCCCTACGCGGTGCCGCTCAGTTATGTTTACGACGGCTCCTGCCTCTACTTCCACTGCGCCCGGAGCGGACATAAGCTGGACGCCATACGGCGCAACCCGAAGGCGTCCTTCTGCGTCGTAGACCAGGACCGGGTCGTGCCGGCGGAATACACCTCCTACTTTCGGAGCGTGATCGCCTTCGGCACGATCCGGATTCTGGAGGATGCGGAGGAGAAACGGGCGGCCGTCGAAAAGCTGGCGGTAAAATACGCTCCGGACGACAGCGCCGCCAACCGCCGCCGGGCGATCGAACAGGGGTGGGCGCCCCTGTGCATGCTGGAAATGCGGATCGCGCATCTGTCCGGCAAGGAGGCGGCCGAACTGGCGGGAGGCGGGCGGTGAAGCCTGCTTCCCACAGCGCCGCCCGCGCCCGTTGGCAGGCGGCCGGCGGCGGATGGGGCGGCAGCGTGCTGGCGGGGCTTCCGGCCCGCACCGGGTCACCCGGCCGGCAGCGTCCCGCCCCGGTTTTTCCATTTCCCTCACTTTCTTCACTTTCCTCACTACCCTCACTACCCTCACTACCCTCCCCCACGTTCCTCACCGCCCTTCGTCGTCTTCCGCCGCTCCATGCCGCTCCATGCCGCCATATGCCGCCTTTGCCCCTTTCCTTCCCGGTGCATCGGCGCACTGGTGCACTGGTGCACTGGTGCACGGGCGCACGGGTGCGCCGATGCGCCGATGCACCGGACGGCCAAGCGTCCGGTGCCGGGCCGCCGTACGGCCGCACAAAAATTCACCGTTTAAAGGGCCGCCCATCCGGGGCGGCCCTTCATGCGTTTCGGACGCGTCGCCTTTTCGCCGCCCCATCCGCCCCGTCCGTCCCAGCCGCCCTATCTGCCGCCGGCCGGGCGAAGGGGGTGTCGGGCGGGTATGAGGCGGGCCGTCAGCCTTTTTCCGAGCGGCGGAAGCCTTCGCCCAGGATCTCGTCGGTGGAGGTGACGACCACAAAGGCGCCGGGATCGTGATCCCAGACCAATGTGCGCAGCTCGTACACCTCCGGCGGGCGGACAGCGCAGAGCAGCACCCGCCGGGCGTCGCCGGTATAGGCCCCCGTCGCGTTGAGCATGGTCACCCCCCGGCCGAGCCGGCGGAGGATATCGTCCGCCACCTCCCGCTCCCTGCGGGTCATAATCAGCAGCATCTTGCCCTTGTGCTGCCCATAGATCAGGGTGTCCATCAGGCTGGAGGAAACAAAAATCAGCACCATCGCATACAGCGCGCTTTCCAGGTTTTTATATACTACGGCGGAACAGGCCACCACCACGGCGTCCACCAGCAGAATCAGCCGGCCGATGGGGATGTGGGGAAGCCGGCGCTCCAGCAATCCGGCGACGATTTCACTGCCCCCGGTCGTCGCGCCGCGCATATAGATAAGGCCCAGCCCGGCTCCGGCCAGCACGCCGCCGAAAACCGCCACCAGCATGGTGTCCCCCCGAAACGCGGGGAGAAAAAGGGCGCTGGTGTCGATAATCACCGATACCACCACCGTGGCGACCGCCGTTTTCAGGGTGTAGGTACGGCCGATGAATTTCCACGCGGCCGCCAGCAGGGGAATATTGATAATCAGGATGGTGGTGCCGATCGGCGCGCCGGTGAGGTAATTGATCAGGGTGGCCGCGCCGGTCACGCCGCCGGGGGCGATGTGGTTGGGCGCGGTGAACACGTTGACCGACAGGGCGTAGCAAAGGCTTCCCAGCAGCGTAATCAGGAGATCCAGCAGATACCGGCGGGCCCGGTGCGGCGGGCTTAGCGGCCGGGAACCGGCCCCGCCGGCCGTCCCGGGGTTGGCGTTGTTGCTGCGCACGGCGGCGCCTCCTTCCGAGCATGGGCGTAGTCCGCAGACGGCCCCTTCCGCAGAAAACAAAAAGAGACCGCTTTCCGGCAAGGGAAACGGCTTTCCTCAAAGGAAGCGCCCCCGCCCGGAAATTAGTCTCTCCCGATTTTTGCAAAAAATGAGGCCGGTCTGCGTTTATCGGCCTTTCTTTCCATCGTCCTCCGTCCGGCCGCCCCCATAAGCCACGGAAAACAGCTCCCGGCAGCGGGCGATGTTCCCCGACAGGTACAGGTAGCCGAACAGCGCTTCCAGCCCGGTGGCGCGGTGATAATCCCCGCCCGCGCGGGCGGTGTGGGCGTTGCGTCCCCTTTTAAAGACGGCCAGCTCCTCCTCGCTCAGCAGCGGGAGCAGAAGGTCCATCGCGGCGGACTGGGCCTCCGCCCGCACCAAAGCGACCGACAGCCTGTGCAGGTCGCCGTTGGGGCGGTTGGCCCGGCAGACCAGGGCCTCCCGCGCCATCAGCTCGTATACGCCGTCCCCCACAAACGCGAGCGTCAGCGGGGACAGGGCGCGCAGGTCCACCTCCTGCGGGAAAAGCCGCTCCACAGCGTCCGCCTCCTTCCATTGCCCGGGCGGGGGACGGCATCCCGCCGCTCAGGGAACAAAATCGAATTCAAAATCATAGATGCTCACCGTATCCCCTTCGTTCACCCCGGCTTCCACCAGCGCGTCGATGATCCCGCTGGACTGGAGCACCCGCTGAAAGTACTGCAGGCTTTCGTAGTCGTCCATATTTACCGACTGGAGGATGCGCAGCAGCCATTCCCCCTCCACAAGGAAGATGTCGCCCTGCCGGGAAACGGTGAAGGCGCGGCCGCGCGCCGCGTCCGCATCCGGAAGCGCGGGCGGTTCCGGCTCATACCGCAGGATGGGGGGGAGCTTCTGGAGCAGCTCGGCGCAGCGCCGAACCAGCGCGTCGGTCCCGTGGGCGATGGCCGCCATGATCGGGAAAAATTCATAGCCCTGTTCCCGCACCGCGGCGGCAAAGGCTTCCACCGCCCCGTCGTCGGTCAGGTCACACTTATTCCCGGCCACCAGCATGGGACGGGAGGCCAGCTCCGGGCTGAACGCCTCCAGCTCCCGGTTGATGACCGCCAGGTCCTCCAGCGGGTCCCGGCCCTCGCTGCCCGACACGTCCACCACATGGATGAGCAGCCGGCAGCGGTCGATATGGCGGAGGAATTCGTGCCCCAGCCCCACGCCCTCGCTGGCGCCCTCAATCACGCCGGGGATGTCCGCCATGACGAAGGAGCTCCCTTCGGCAATCCGGACCACGCCGAGCACGGGGGACAGGGTGGTAAAATGGTAATTGGCAATCTCCGGCCGGGCGGCGCTGACCACCGACAGCAGCGAGGACTTTCCCACATTGGGAAAGCCGACCAGGCCGACATCGGCCAGCAGCTTCAGCTCCAGCCGCAGTTCCAGGGCCTGCCCGGGGATGCCGGGCTTGGCAAAGCGGGGGACCTGCCGGGTGGAGGTGGCGAAATGGCTGTTGCCCCAGCCGCCCCGGCCGCCCCGGGCGGCGATAAACGGCTCGTCCCCCGACAGGTCTGCCATCAGCCGGCCGCTCCCGGCATCGTAAATCAGGGTGCCGCGGGGCACCGCGATCACCTCGTCCCGGCCGTTTTTCCCGAAGCAGCGCTTCTGGCCGCCCGGCTGGCCGTTTTCGGCCGAAAACTTCCGTTTATAGCGGAAATCCACCAGGGTGTTCAGGCCGTCGTCCGCCACAAAGACAATATCGCCGCCCTTTCCGCCGTCCCCGCCGTCGGGGCCGCCGGCCGCCACGTATTTCTCCCGGTGGAAGGATACGGCGCCGTTGCCGCCGTCCCCGGCCTTTACCTGGATGGTCGCTTTATCGACAAACATAGGCTTCCCTCTTTTCGATGCGCGCCGGCCTCCCGCGGCGCTTTTCCGCCCTCTTCGAAAACGGGGCTTCCTTTCCCCCGTCTCCGGGCAGACCGGAGGCCGCCGGCCGACGCAAAAAAATCCCCGCCGGTTCCGCGGCGGGGATTTCTGTCCGCCGCCGTCCCCGGGGCGGAATCGCTTACTGCTCGGCGTAAACGCTCACACGCTTACGGTCCTTGCCGACGCGCTCGAAACGGACCTTGCCGTCCACCAGCGCAAACAGCGTATCGTCGGACCCGATGCCGACGTTGTTGCCGGGATGGATATGGGTGCCGCGCTGGCGCACCAGGATATTGCCCGCCAGGACGAACTGCCCGTCCGCCCGCTTGACGCCGAGGCGCTTCGACTCGGAGTCACGGCCGTTTTTCGTGGAGCCGACGCCCTTTTTGTGGGCAAACAGCTGAATGTTTATCTGCAGCATGAAACTTACACCTCCGTAATACTCACTTGCACATTGTGGGGATATTGCTTCTGCATTTCGCTCAGATGCAGGTAAAAACCTTCCATCAGTTCCCGGCACCGCGCCGCGTCCCCCTCCGAAAGCTCCACCGTCATCCGCCCGTCTTCTGCCCGGACGGCGGCGGGAAAGCGGTACACATCGGTCAGGGTGTTGGCCGTCATATACGCCGCGGAAGACACCGCCGCGCACACGATATCCTCTCCCGCCTCCCCCGCGCCGGAATGGCCGGAGAGGGAAAAGCCGGTCAGGACGCCGTTGCTGCGGAAGAATTTACTCCGCGTCATCCGCGGCGGCCGCCTTGGGGGCCTTGGCGTTGATAGCCTCGATCTGCACCTTGGTGTAGGGCTGACGATGACCCATCTTGCGCTTGCTGCCCTTCTTGGGGCGGTAGGTGAAAACCGTGAGCTTCCTGCCCTTGCCGCTTTTCAGCACGCGGGCTTCCACGCTCGCGCCCTTGACGTACGGCGCGCCGATTTTCAGCGCCTTGTCGTTGTGGAGCGCGATAATCTTGTCAAAGGTGACGGAGGATTCCTCGGCTGCATCCAGCTTTTCAATGAAGAGAACGTCGCCGGTCTCCACCTTGTACTGTTTGCCGCCGGTTTCAATGATAGCGTACATGGAATTGAGGCACCTGCCTTTTTCAGTCTCGCTGCCGGAAGGCGGGGCAGGCCGACGCGGCCTGTCCGCTTGTATCAGCCCGGGGCATGCGGCATCCGCTATTTTACCATGAAACCGGAGCGCTGTCAAGCATCGGCCGGCAGATTTCTCCCGTCTTTCCGTCTTCTGCCCTTTTCTGCCCTTTTTCGCCCTTTTGCGACCTCCTTCGCCTTTTCTTCCTTTTTATACCCTTTTCTTCCGTCTATGCGGCGATCTGCGAAAACGAGGGCGGCCGCCCATCCCGGAGGCCGGTGCGGGCCGGGCCCGCCTCCGTCCGCAGGCATCGCGCCCTCTGCAAAGCCGGGCGCGCCGGGCGGAAAAAGAGGCTGGGCATTCCCGCCGAAAAATGGTATGATGGGAAACAGGGGGTGACGGGAATGAACAGCTATCCGATTTGGGAAGATTATCTCGCGCTCTCCGCTCACCCGGACGGAGACGCGGCCCGGGAGGGAGAAAGGCGGGCCGCGCTGCTGGCCTGGGCGGAGCGGCCCTATGCCGTTCTGCCGCCCCTGAAGGAAACCGTCCGCTGGGTGCGCGCCCATCCGGACCGCTCCTTTTCGCCTCTGTTTTGGCAAAGGATGGT
This sequence comes from Candidatus Avimonas caecicola, assembly GCA_904419875.1. Lineage (GTDB taxonomy): Bacteria > Bacillota > Clostridia > Oscillospirales > Acutalibacteraceae > Avimonas > Avimonas caecicola. Next base: position 68,805 of record CAJFTG010000012.1, read on the forward strand.
CTTTCCCTTTCTGGAACCGGACGCAGGCGACGCGGCCGACGCCCTTCTTCTCCTGTTTGAACAGGGGGCGGAGGAGGAATACCGGGAAGCCCGGTGCCCGGCCGTGCCGTGCCGCCGGCTTGAGGAAATCGTTCTCTCCCAATATCCCGGCGCCGTTCCCGTCCTGCGCAGCCGCTATATGCGCTGGACCCGGCGGCTGGCCCTGTCCGTCCGCGCCGTACCGCACGCCGTGCTGTACAAGGAACAGCCCGCCAACCGCCGGCAGACGGCAGCCCTGTCAGCCCAGCTGTATTCTTATCAGCTGCTCAGCGAGCAGCTTCAGATCGACAACCGGGAATTCATCGCCTGTCTGCGGATTCTGTATGCCGCCTGGGCCGCCTACCTGGACGACCCGGGGCGGTTTTCCGGCTTTGCCGACTGCCTGCGCCGGCGCCGTATCTCCCTGTGAAAAACGCTTTTGGGGAAAAGCGCGGAAATCCTCCGGCTTTCCTTGCTTTTTCGGCCAAGAGACGGTATAATGAAAAAACCCGGCGCCGTACGCATCCGGCGCCGCCGTATCAACGACAACGCAGGCGGCCCGCCGGCCCTTAACACGGCGGGCCGAGGAAAGGCAAAGAAAGGCAAGAATGATTATGAATAAAAGTAAAAAGCAGCCGGATACCGCGGCCGTTTCTCCGGCGGCCGGCGGGGACGGGAAGGACACGGCGGAAAGCCCCCGGCGCCCCTCTTTTATGGGGAGCCTGACTCCGGAAAAAAGCCGCAACATCCTGCTGGGGATTTCGGCCGTCCAGCTGGTTCTGGCCGTCCTGATGTACATGCTGCCCTCCGTCAACAACGGGCTGCTGCTGGCGGAGGCGGCCGTCGCCGTGGCGCTCGCCCTTTTCGTGCGGTTTGGCCCGCAGGAAAGCCGGGCGTTCCGGGTGATTATGCGCACGGTATTCCTCCTTCTGATCCTCGTCCCCCTGATTTTCACCGTGGTGACGATGATCTGGACCAATTCCCTGCGCTCGCTGGACAGCAGCGAGACGACGCAGGCGTTCCTGACGCTGAGCAACTGGTTCCTGTTCGCGGATGTGGCTCTTCCGCCGCTGCTTTTTCTGCAGCCGGTTCTGGCGCTGAATACGCGCGGCAGCCACGCCTTCGACCGCGTCCTGCTGCGGATTCTGGCCGCGCTGACGCTGATCGGCTCCGTTCTTCTGTGCTTCTTTGCGCTGGAGTACACCACCCCGGACGGCGGGGAGATCCTCACCGAAATCACCTATTACCCGGTTCTGTTCGGCCATACCTTCACCATACCGATCGCTTTCGAGAATATCCTCACCCGGATCCTGCTCTGCGGCCTGAGCGCGGCGGCGCTGGTTTTCTCCTTCCTTCCCGCCGCCCGCAGGAGGGACGGCGGCCGCCCCGCCCCCGCGTCCGGCGGGGAAAAGGCCGGCCGAAGCCCGCAGAAAGCGGGATAACCGGAAGCCGCGGGAAGCGCCGACAGGAGCCCGCCAACAGCCGGAGGTTTTCTCTTACAAAAAGCCGCCCGCCTCGTGCCGTTGCGCGAGGCGGGCGGTTCTTCTTGATTTGAGGTATCCGGGAGCCTGTCCCCGGCCCTCCCGTTCGTCCCCGGCTATTTCAGCCGGGTTTCCGCATTTTTCAGCAGATTGAAAAGGGAGGAGGCAAACAGCGGGTAGTCCGCCGCGATGGTGTCGGAGGAAATCAGCGGCGCGTCCGCCGCCGGAAGCCCTTCCTCTCCCGCCACGTCGTGGCCGGAGGCCAGCCGGCCGATCACCGCCGCGGTACGGCCCAACTCCCCGGTCAGGGAGGGCTGGAACAGGTAGCGGGGGACGGAATACAGCGCCTCCGGATTCTTCGGGTTGGCGGAATACAGCTGGCGGAACACCGAATACACCGCCAGCGTCAGATAAGCCGAAACCTCCGCCGTCAACGCTTTGTTATTGCATCGCTGAAGCAGATCGAATATAATATTCAGCGAATTGACCACCAGTTTTTTGTTCAGCACCGGCAGCACGCTGCCGCGGAACCGGTTGTCCTTGGCGGACGGGTCGTGATCGGGGATTTCCTCCACCGCAATCACCGCGCCGGTCTTGTCCGCCGTCCGCCCCAAAAGATAATCGCAGGAGACATGATAAAAATCAGCCGCCCGCACCACAAAATCCAGCCCGCATTCCCGGATTCCTTTTTCATAGTGGGAAAGGAGCGCCTGAGAAACCTGCAGCTCCACCGACGCCTGCTTCTGACTGATGCCGCGCTCCTTCCGGAGCAGCGTAAGGATTCTGGGAAAAGCGGAATTCATAGTGCGTGCACCTCAAAACCTCATTTTTGCCAAGGAAGCCCCCCAACGGCGGAAGAAACGGGCGGACGAAAAGAACATCCCAACCGAATCCGACGTCAATCAGGACAAGGCGGGATGAACAATACATCCGAATATACTGTCTGTTATCGATTATACCGCAAAATGATACGATTTGTAAATCGTCAAATTGTGATTTTTAAGGAGGAATTTTGATGAAAACTTACAAAATCCACCTGATTCGGCATGGGCTGACCGACGCCAACGAACGGGGGCTGTACATTGGCCGCACCGACCTTCCTCTCTCCCCCGCCGGGCTGACCCGCCTACTGGCGCTGAAAAAGGCCGGCGGCTATCCGCCGGCCCGCCGCTTCTTCACCAGCCCCCTCCTGCGCTGCCGGCAGACGCTGGAGGTGCTGTATCCCGGCTGCCAGGCGGAGGCGCTGCCCGGGCTGGCGGAGTGCGATTTCGGGGAATGGGAGGGAAAAAGCGTCCACGCCCTCAAGGCGGACAGCCGTTTTCAGGAGTGGATTGCCGGCGGACGCTCCGAAATCCCGGGCGGGGAAAGCGCGCAGGCGTTCCAGGAACGGGTCGCGGCCGCGTTCGAGGGGCTGGTGGAAGGATTGATGCGCGTCGGGGACACCGACGCGGTGGTGTGCACCCACGGCGGCGTGGTGATGCTGCTGATGGCGAAATACGCCCTCCCCCGCCAGCCGCTCCAGGCCTGGGCCGGGCCGGACGGCGGCGGCTTTACCCTGCGGGTCACCCCCGGCATCTGGATGCGGGAGCCGGTGGCCGAAGCCGTCTGCTCACTGCCGGCGCAGGCCGCCGAGTAACCGGGGACGGGCAGGCCGCCGAGTAACCGGGGACGGGCAGGCCGCGCCCCCTCTCCACCCTTTGCAAAAAAGGGGGCGGAACGTGCGTTCCGCCCCCTCTTCCCTTGCCGCGGTGTTACCGGCAGTCCGGCAGGCCATCCACCCAGGCGCGGAAATCCGCCATGCTTCCCCGGAGCGAAACCGTCCCTTCGACGGGCGCGGCCGGGATGTCGTCCCCGTGCTCCAGGCAGTCGGTCACCAGATAGGTGCCGCAGCCGAGCTGCGCCGCGCACAGGTCTTCCCGGGCATCGTTGCCCACCATCAGGCTCTCCGCCGGGTCGATGCCGGTCTGCTCAAAAATCTCCCGGAAATACGCGGGGTTCGGCTTGCAGTAATGGGAATTGTTATAATGCGTAATCCGCTCGAAGTCCTCCGGCTTCAGCCCGGCCCAGGACATCCGCGATTCCACGCCCACCGGCGGAAAAAGCGGATTGGTCGCCAGAACCAGGCGATACCCCTTGTCCTTCAGGACGCGCACGCACTCCGCCGCCAGCGGGTTCGGCCGGGTCGCCTCCCGGGCGCCGTGGAATTCCTCCCCGTAAAAGCGGTCGAAGGCGGGTTCCATCGCCCGGACCCGGTCCCCCAGCGCGGCGGCAAAGGTGTCCCAGAACCGGTCGTGGTTGAGCGCCGCGCCGTCGTTTTTCACCATCGCCTCCGTCCCGGCCCAGACGGCGGGGATCAGCTCCTCCTTGGGCAGGCCGAGGGGAGCGCAGGTCCTGGCCAGCAGCCCGAAATATCGTTTGATGAACGCCTCCTGCTCCATCGGGAGAAGGGTGCCGTCCAGGTCGAACAGGATCGCGGTCAATTTCTGCGTCATGAACATTTCCTTTCTTTCTCCGATCTTTCCCCGATTGCCGGGGTTCCGGCGCCGTCCCGCATGCCTCATTCCTCCAGCACCTGAATCCCCGCCCCGATCAGGTGGGGCCCCACATGGGAGGCCAGCGTGCAGTCGATGCTTCCCTCGTAAAACCGGCGGCTGCCGGCGATCGGAGCGGCAAGCAGCGTTTTGAGGGCCTCCACATCCTGCGGGCAGCCCCCGTTCGCCACGGCCAGATTGTACGGCTTCCCGGCGGGGACCAACTCCTGTACGCGGCGGGCCAGCTCCTCGATGGATTTGGCGCGCCCGCGCACCTTGCCCACGCTGGCGAGCTGGCCGTCCGGCGCGAAGGAAATGATCGGCTTGATCTGGAGCATGGTGCCCGCCACGCAGGTCACCCGTCCGATCCGGCCGCCCTTCTGGAGATACTCCAGGGTATCCAGGCTGAAAAAGATACTGGTCCCCGCAATCAGCCGGGGAATGCGTTCGAGCAGCTCTTCCCATTCCATCCCGGCACGGATATAATCCCATGCCTGCAGGGCCATGGTCCCCAGCCCCAGGCTGGCGGATTTGGTGTCGAACACCGCGATTTCCAGTTTCCTGTACTCCCGCGCCGCCAGCCGGACGGCATTGTAGGTCCCGCTGATTCCGCTGGAGAAGATCAGCGCCAGCACCTTCTCATAGCCGGCGGCCCGGATCCTGTCAAAGGCGGCGAAAATTGCCTCCCCGGTGGGCAGCGAGGTCTTGGGGACCTCCTGCGGCATCCGGCGGTAGATGTCCTCCGGCGTGATGTCCACCCCGTCCTGATAATCCCCTTCCGGATAGCCGATGCCCAGGGGCAGGATCGTGATATCCCGCTCCCGCGCCAGGGCGGGGGGGATATCCGCGCAGGTATCGGTCAGCACCGCGATCCTCCCGCGGTTTGTCGGCTGAAACGGCATAAGACCCGTCCTTTCCTGTGCCGCCTGTTGACGGCGGACTGTCCATCCTGTATAATCGTTGCATAACAGCGTTACGCGACGATTATACACGGCAGGCCGCCGCTTGTCAAGCGGCGGCCCGGTCCGGAAGCCGGGAGGCGGGCCGCGCCGCCCTCCGCCCCGCCGCAGGCGGCGGAACAGACCTCCCGGAGCAGGGAAGAAGGGGTGAACCCATGGATTATGCCGAACAGCGCCGGCAGCAGGGCCGGGAGACCGAACGCCGGCTGATGCAGGCCGCCTGGGAATTGATGAGCGAACAGGGCTTCGACGCGGTTTCCGTGCGGGAGATCTGCCGGGCCGCCGGGGTGACCACCGGCGCGTTCTACCACCATTTTTCCGGTAAGGAGGCCCTGCTGAACCGGGGCTACGAGCGTATGGACGCCTATATCCGCCGGCGGGTGGAGGAGCATCCCGCTCCCCGGGCGGTCGATAACCTGCAGACAATTTTCCTGAGCTATGCCGCCTTCCTGGAGGAGGAGAGCGGAGGGCTGACCGCCCGCTTTTATCAAAACCTCCTCTCCACCCGGTCGACGGAAATGTTTGACCGTTCCCGTTTTATCTACAACGACGTGGAAAAATACATCCGGCTGGCCATTGAGCAGGGGGACGTGACCGGGGAGTACTCCCCGGCCTGCCTGGCCTCCTTCTGCGTGCGGCATTTCCGGGGGATCGCCATCGACTGGGCCTTTCAGCAATACGCCTATTCCCTGGGGACGCAGATGCGGGAGGAATTCCTCTTTCTGCAAAGGCTGCTCCGCCCGTGAGGGCGGCCGGGCGGTTTACAGCGCGCGGTAATGCTCACAGAACAGGCGGCGGAACAGCTCGGCCGGCGGGGAAAGCGTTTCCCGCTGGCGGGTGACCAGCAGCAGGCGCTGCCGGGTGTCGTCCCCGGCCAGCGTCAGCGCCCGGATTCCCCCAGCCCGCAGGTCGGCAGCCGCCCATTTGTTTGCGTACAGGAACGCGTCGCTGCTCTTGAGCAGCCGCACCATCCCCTGCCCGCTGTTCACCACGATCGAACGCGGAAAGCCCTGCGGCCGACGGGGAGAACCGGCGCGGTACCGGCCGTCCAGCGCCGAAAAGTAATCGTCCGGCAGAAGAAGCTGCGGATACCCCGCCAGCTGCTCCGCCGTGGTTTCCTCCTGCCGGTAAAGCGGGCTGTGACAGCCGACCAGGATCCGGGGCGGACTCTCTCCCACGCATTCGTACGTCAGGGACCTGACCGCCGCGATCCGCTTGAAGGCCGGAAGCTGCCAGTCGTTCATCACCAGGGCGCCGAGGTCGGTGCGGGACGCCGCCACGTCGCCGAGCGCCTGCTCGGCCCCCGCTTCCTCTATACAGAGGACCCGCCCGTCGCACTCCGTCTCGCGGCAGAAGCGGCCGAGCACGTCTTCGCTCAAAAACAGCCCGTGCAGCGACACGGAAAGGGTCAGCGGGTAGGCGTAATCCCGCAGGCGCCGGTCCAGCTCCAGGCATTTCAGCTCGCCGAAGGCCTTTTTGGCCCGGACATAGACGCTCTGCCCCTCTTCCGTCAGCCGGACGCCTTTGCTTGTGCGTTCCAGCAGCTTCACCCCCAGCTCCTCCTCCAAGCTGCGGATGGCGGTGCTCAGGTTGGGCTGGGATACGTACAGCGCTTCCGCCGCCCTGTTGATGCTCCCCTGTTCCGCGATCTCCACAAAATAGCGCAGAGCGTCATACCGCATGGGCCGACCTTCCGCTCCTTCCCTCCGGAATCCTGAAAAAGACACGCCGTGCTTCCCTCTACGTATAACAGGACAATATAGGAAAAGGCGGGCCACGGTGGTGGCCCGCCTTTTCCGGGGGCCGCGGCCGGACCGCCGCAGCCCTTCTCATTAAGTATGGCAAAACGCCCGAATCGCTGTCCGAAATCTTCCGCTTTGCCCCGATGCCTGCCGCCGTCCGTTTCCGCTCTCGCCGGTATGTCCGGTTATTTTGTCAGACAAACAAATTATAGCAGATCTGTCAACATTCGACAAGGGGGGGAAGTTTCATAAGGTCTTTTCCCTGCCGTCCGGCTGCCGCCCGGCGCCGGTTCGGGCCTGTTCCCCCGTAAACCCCGAAGAGTCACGAACGGAGGCGCCCGGCACCCGCTCCCGGGGGTATCCCCTTCGGATGGAGCGGGGTACCCCCTGCGCCGGGGCAGACCCACGCCGCCCGCCGGGAAAGCGCGGCTTCCCTGCCGCCGATTTGACAGCGCGCGGCAAAGGCAGGCAAGCGGGCCGCCGACCAGCGTCCCGGCGGGCACAACGTCCGTCCCTGCCCCGCTGGATACGGCCGGCCGCCGGGACGTTTCCCCGGCCTGTTTCCCTGGGCAAAACGGCTGTGCGCGGCGAAAGCCGGTAAAAACCGGCCGACCGCCGGCGACGGGCGGGCAATGGGCAGCAATGGACCGGCGCTCCCTCCCTGTACGCCTTCCAGCCGTCCGCGTATACCAACGCCCGCCAGCTTTTCTTTCTCTTTTTTCTCCCGCTTGAGGACTTCAGCCGGCTGGCGGGAACGGAGGAAACGCCGAAGCCGGGCGAAGCGCCGCCCGCCTGCTCCAAGCAGGGCTATCCCTATGACCGCATCCGGACGGAGAGCCTCTTCGCCCTGCGGATCCAAAAACCGTGCCGGAATTCGGGAGCGGCGGCATGGACGCCATGCGGCTTCTGCCTTCCCTGTTCCTCGTCGTCCCGGACCTGGAAGCGTACCATGGAAATTCGCTGTCTCGGCCCGTTCCGCCGTAAGGCCGCCGCTCCGTCCCGGCTGTTCACGCCGCCGGGCCGGAATGGATTTCCCCTTGGAAGCGCCGCAACCATCCCCCGGCCGGGTATCGGCACGCAGGCCGGCCCGCCGCCAAGCCCCCGCTTTCCCCCGTCCCCGCCCGTCGGGAAAGCCGCAGCGCCCGGCGGGATGGCCGCCGCAAACGTTCGCCGGCTTTTCCGGGGAAGAGGCCCAGCGCACGTATCCCGGCCCGCCGAACCCGGTTGCGCGGCAGGGCGGAAAAAGCGGGGAAGCCCCCCGGCGAAAGCCGGTAAAACCGGCGGAGAAGGAAAAACCATGCCGTCCCGGCGGCACGATGCGGCACAATCCGGAAAACGGCGGCCGCCGCCGCGAGGGGTATTGCCATCCCCTTCGGATTCTGCTATGATGAGGAAAAATATGGTCTCAGCCGAAAAAGCGCGCTGTCCGGCGAGAGGGGCGGACGCCCGGTTCCCGCCGGCGCGCCGTCCGCGCGGCGGGCGCTTTGGGAACCGGCTGCCGCCGGCGCGCGGCAGCGGCGGCGGAAAACAGAAAGGAGCGATCCCATGCCCTTTTCCCAGTACCATGAAAACCTGGACGTTCTCCATGTGGGGACACAGCCAAACCGTGCGTATTACCTCCCCTGTGCCGACAGAGAAGAGGCCCTGCGCTTCTCAAGCGCCCTCTCCGCCCCTTCCGGCGCCTCCCGCCGCCGTCTGCTGAACGGGGATTGGCGTTTTTGCTGGTACTCCAGCTTCCGTGACCTTCCCGCCGGCCTGCCCGACGGGCTGCCCCGGCCCGATTCGGCCGAATGGGGTTCCCTGCCGGTGCCCTCGGTCTGGCAGAATCATGGCTATGACCGCCACCAGTATACGAATATCCGTTACCCCTTTCCCTATGACCCGCCGTATGTCCCGTGGGATACTCCCTGCGGCGTCTATGCCCTTTCCTTTACGGAGGGCCCGGCCGGCGGGATGCGCCGGTATCTGAACTTCGAAGGGGTGGACCCCTGCCTGTACCTCTGGCTGAACGGCCGCTTTGTGGGCTACAGCCAGGTTTCCCATTCCACCAGCGAATTCGACGTGACCTCTTTTCTGAAGGAAGGGGAAAACGAATTGCTGGCCGTGGTCCCCAAATGGTGCGACGGCAGCTATCTGGAGGACCAGGACAAGCTGCGGATGTCCGGCATTTTTCGGGATGTTGCCCTCCTCTCCCGGCCGGAAGCGCACATCCGGGACTATTTCGTCCACACCGACCTGGCGGCGGACAACGCCTCCGCCGTCGTCCGGGTGGAGCTGGAAAAAACCGTCCCCTCCCTGCCGGTCACCCTCACCCTCCTGTCGCCGGACGGCACGCCGGCCGGGACGGCGGAGACAACGGGGAGCGAAGCGGTGTTCTCCATAGAACAGCCGGTGCTCTGGAACGCGGAAGCGCCGCGGCAGTATACTCTGCTGCTGGAAACGCCGGACGAAGCCATCGCCCAGAAGGTCGGCGTCCGCCGGGTGGAGGTCCGGGACGGCGTTCTGCTCCTCAACGGGACGCCCATCAAATTCCGCGGGGTGAACCGGCACGACAGCGACCCGGTCACCGGGTACGTGATCAGCCGGGAGCAGGCGCTGCGGGACCTGACGTTAATGAAAGCGCACAACATCAACGCCATCCGCACCAGCCATTACCCAAACGCGCCCTGGTTTGTCCCGCTGTGCGCGGAATGCGGCTTTTACGTCATCGCGGAGGCGGACCTGGAAGCCCACGGCGTGGTCCAGCTGTACGGGAAGGCCGGCCACGAGGAAAAATACAACCGCATCGCCAACGACCCCCGGTTTGCGCAGGCCATTCTCGACCGGGTGCAGCGCTCGGTGACGCGCGATAAAAACTGCGCGGCCGTTCTGCTGTGGAGCCTGGGCAACGAATCGGGCTACGGCGAGAATCTGGAAAAGGCGGCCCGCTGGGTCAAGGGATACGACCCCTCCCGCCTGGTCCATTACGAAGGGGGCAGCCATCCCGACGCCGGGCGGAAAAACGACCGCAGCTGCCTCGACGTTTTCAGCCAGATGTATGCCTCCCTGCCGGAGATCCGGCAGTATTTTGAGGAAAAGCCCGCAGTGCCGTACCTGCTGTGCGAGTACATCCATGCGATGGGAAACAGCACGGGAGACGCGGAAGATTACCAGGAACTGATCCAACGGTATCCCGGCTTCTGCGGCGGCTTTGTCTGGGAGTGGTGCGACCACGCGGTGGAGCTGCGGCGGGATGAAAACGGCCGCCCCTGCTACGGCTACGGCGGCGATTTCGGCGAGTTCCCCCACGACGGGAATTTCTGCGTGGACGGCCTGGTCTCCCCCGACCGTATCCCCCACACCAGCCTGCTGGAGTACAAGAACGTCATCCGGCCGGCCCGCGCCGTCTGGGCGGACGAGGCGCATACGGCCGTCCGCGTGCACAATTACCTGGACTTTCTCTCCCTGGACGAGGTGCTGGCCGGGGAATACGAATGGAGCCATAACGGCCGTGTGATCGCCGCCGGCCGCTTCGACCTCCCCGCCGCCGGCCCGCATGGGGAGGCCGTCATGCCCTGTCCGCCCGTCCCCGCCGGGGCGGAGGACGGCGACCTGCGGCTGCGGCTGGTCTACCGGCAGAGGCAGGCGGAGGGTCTTATCCCCTCCGGCCTCGAGCGTGGGTTCGACCAGCTCGTTTACCGGGCGGCGTCCCCGGCGCCGGTCCCGCTGCGGGGCGGCGAGGTCCGGGTGGCGGAAACGGCCGACGGATACACCGTCTCCGGGCCGTCGTTCACCTATTTTCTGGAAAAGCGGACCGGCCTGTTCGGCGCCATGCTCCGCGGGAAAACATCGCTGCTCCGCCGGCCGATGGGATGGAACATCTGGCGCGCGCCGCTGGACAACGACCAGGGGATCCGCGCCGACTGGGAAGCGGCGGGCTATGACCGCGCGGCTCCCCGCGCGTATGAAACCGCCGTCGCGCTGGAAAACGGCCTGGCGGTGCTGTCCACCCGGCTGATGCTCGGCTCGGTATCCCTCCAGCGGATTCTGGACATCGAGGCCCGCTGGACGGTGGATGCCGCCGGCACGGCCCGGCTGGAGGCCAAATGCCGCCGCAACAGGGAAATGCCGCCTCTGCCCCGCCTGGGCATCCGCCTCTTCCTGCCGCCGGAGCAAAGCCGTGCGGACTACACCGGTTACGGCCCGCATGAAAGCTACTGCGACAAGCATCATCTGGACTGGTACGGGCGGTTTACCACAACCGCGGAGGAAATGCACACCGACTATATCCGCCCGCAGGAAAACGGGAGCCGGTGGGGCTGCACCAGGGCGGCGGTCACCGACGAAAGCGGCCGGGGCTTTTGCGCGGCGGGGGATGCCTTTTCCTTCAGCCTGTCCCTCTACACGCAGGAGGAGCTGCAGCGCAAAGCGCACAATTACGAGCTGGAGAAAAGCGGCGCCGTCGTCTGGTGCCTGGACGGCTTTCACAGCGGGATCGGTTCCGCCAGCTGCGGGCCGGCGCTGCTCGAGCCGTATACGCTGCACCAGGAAAACCTGGACTTCTCCTTTACGCTGCAGCCCCTCGGCCCGGCGGAATAAGGCGTTCCCAGGGCTTGTGGCAAAAATCGCCCCGGAGGCGGCCGCACGGGTCGCTGCGCAGGCTCCGGGGCGGCAAAGCCGCGCGGCGGCCCCCCGCTTTTCCCGGCGCCGCCGGAGAAACCGGCAGGAAAGGGGGCGCTGCGGCTTATTTCACAAGGACCCCGACGAACCAAAACCCATTGAGCAGGAGCGTCTGAGGGCGTGCGTACGGCCCTCAGACGCTTTTTCTTCCCCGCCTGTCCTCCGTTAAATCATCATCCGCCCGGCGCACAAAACGTATTCCAGCCCAGCCGTTGGGCGGAAGAGGCCGGGGCACACGGCCGCGCTATAAGCCATGGCCCCGGAGTTCCGGAAATCTCCGGCCTGTCCGACGCCGCGCGCGGTGTTCCTGAAAGCCTGCCCGCGCCGGCCGGGTGCAGCGCCCCTTCATCCGGCGCGCCGCGGCCGCATTCCCCGGCCGTGCCGTCTGCGGTTCATCCTTGGCCCACGGCGAAACCGGCAATGCGGTCCCGGCGCAGTTATGCCCAAAATGAGCGGCGACCGTTGACAAACAGGTTTGAATACTGCTGCATTGAGAGTGGCCTTCCGGCGAAGCGAAGGGTTCTCGCCGCCAGGCGTGTGACGTTTCCCGCCCCCGGCGCCGCGGCGGCTGAGGCAACGGCGGGCCGGAGGCAGTCCGAAGGCAGTCCCTGCGGCGGGTGGTTTGTCCAAGGGCTGATTGAAGCAACAAAGCCAAACGTATGGCGAACACCGCCATAGAAGGCCCGGAATTATTGCAGGCGATACTCCGCGAGGCCAAGGCGATGCCAACCTGAAGGAGGCCGTTTCCGGCTCGAAGGCCGGCAGCGGCGGCCGACGTGGAGGAAATCATCGGCATGCGGCAGGTGACCATCCGGATCAACATTCCTCCGGAAAACGACGTGGACAAGCGTTTGTAGCTCCTGACGGAAGGCCGGCAGGGAATGAACGAAAAGTTTGCCAAACCGAACCAGTCGGCGAAGTGCTTTTCATATTGCCAGCGGCAGACTCCAGCCAGGCATCTTCAACTCGCACGGTGTGCAGGCGATCTGTTCTGGCGGCCAGGCCGCTTTTAACTTCTCATTGATGCCGTCGATCCTTCCTGCGGATGGAACATCCCACGATGGCAATAGGAACGCCGCAGCAGATACTTCTTTTGTGCTGTGTGCGGATAGCAGGCAGGAATATCATACATATGTGTACAGCTGCGCCGTATCTCCCGCGAGATGGTGCTCACGTCCCTGCCAACCAGCCGCGCAATCTCTCGATAACTTCATCCATCTACATAATATTTCCGTATACAGCTACATACAGCTGCATACAACGGCATACAGCTGCGCTTTTCCATGCGAAGATGACGATCGTCCATGCAGTCCCCTCCTGGTATTTTGGCTGTGTGGTTGCTCCATTTTACCACAGGATCCTGCATGTTCCTTTTATTTCCCAAATTTGTTGAACTTGAGGGCAGACCAGCGGGACGGACGGCGTTTGCGTGATCGTCGAAAACCATCCATGGGAGATGTGGTATTACGGCGGTTTCGCCAGTGGTTAAGTGGTAAAAGCTTTCAATTCCAATTTGAGTACGGACTTGAACAATTATCTCGTTATGGTACAATAAAACCGGCTGGCACCGGTTGGATTTTTACTCCATATTGTTTACCGGGAGGATACGATGAAAGAGGATGTTTCCAAGTTTGTAAATGCCTGCATAGCTAAGGGAGAGGGAGAAAACTCTGGTGATACAAAAAATGATAGAAAATACTATCAGATTATTCATGCTGTCTATTTAAAATTAAAGGCAGAGCATCGCTTGGACGAATTATTGGAGCTATTGGATGACAAAAACCTCTATGTGAAGTTATGGGCTGCCGGCTACTTATTGGAGGCCCATCCGGCTAGGGCAGAGAAAGCTCTTGAGGAACTAGCTGCTGCCAGAGGAAATATGGCTGGATTCAATGCTTCCATGACCTTGAAAGAATGGCGGGCAGGACGTCTCAAATTGCAATGAATGAAGCCTCTTCCGTATAGCCCAAAACAATAGTACGAAAAAGCAATTCCTTGACAGAACCTCCCGACAAATTGTCGGGAGGTTCTGTCTATGCGGCTATCCGTCATTTGCAAAAGCAGAAGGAAGTGAATCGTCTATGCTCCCGCCAAAAGTCAAGCTGGGCGCAATCGTCCCATTAGGTCTCGGCGAAAATCCGGAGGAACCACGACGGGGGAAAATACCCGGCAAAAAGCCGCGAAGCTTGTTTGAAAAGGCCGCATAAAAAGTATTTTAGACGTTTTACCGGTGGGAGTTGAACCCTCGGAACCAAAACAGGTTGGCAGCAAGCGTGAGCGTCGTGAAGCGCACCGCGTTTTTTCAAAACGCCGCAAGCGAACAGCAAAAGCGCAGCGTGACCTGTTTTGAAAAAGGAGGAACAGGGGAGCAAGTGACTGATTTTTTATTGATTGACTAGATATTTTAGACCTTATATCTTCCTATAAGTGCCCATAAGTATCGCCGCAAAGTGGCCTAAATACTGGCCTTTCCACATATCAGCTTAAATCTGGTTATATGTCTTTATATCCTTATGAAATTTGGATTCCGGTTGAAAAGGCAGACAATTTATAAAGCAAGTTACGTTATAAACATTCGCACTACGTCGGAACGAGTTACGCTCGTTCCGATTTTTAATTTCATAAAAAATAGTGGAATGGGCTATGTAGAGGTCGATTCCATATCCGATCGAAACCCGTATAAACACTGCCTTTTGAAGACATTGAGCATTTCCATGTGGACGGCTTCAAAATGTCATTTGACGCTTTTTTGACGCCCGAACTCCACGAGGGTTTATAAGAAGTTATAAAGAGATATTGTAAAATGCAGGGCGGGCTGCCCACAGCCCGTCGATGTCACCGCCACACACGCAATACCCGCGGCGGGATGAAAGCATACCGCCCAATGTCCCTTTCCTTTCTGTTCCTTTCCCGTTTTTGAGGTGAACAAATTACGTAGCAAGCATAGGAAAAGGGTACCCTCTTCCGAAAAATAACTTGTTGGGAAGTATCCCAACCCCTTTTTGCTTTGTACAAATGGCTATCCATAAAGATATTCAGCATTGAATGGAAAATCGATAGAAAGTGTGGTATAATTTTTTAAGGAAAATCAAACAGAACGAGAAAATTTTTGTATAACCTATTCAAGTAAGGTGGGATGGCTGAAATATCTTTTTTCACGGCGCTCGGCCTTGTCAGTCCAAAGGTGATATACTTCCACTTCGAGATCATTGACCTGACGGTATCCCGAGTTTGGCAGCCAGGAATTATGAATCAAATTGTGCAGCTCAGGTAACTCATCTCCTGCATACCCTCCCCGCTGTGTGGTGAAGACAGCATACTTTCCACCCGGAATAAAATGTGCCTCCAGTTTTGATGCTGTAACATTTTCCTCAACATTTTCCTCTTCGCGGGCGATAACGTAGCTTCCCCTGTTCCAAATGCCATACCAAACACCATCATAGCCATCGCATATTTTTGCAGGAATATGGTCGCAGTCATCTGCCCACATGATGTGTTCGGCCTTAAAGCGTTCCGACGCTGTTCCTCCAATCTTCCTGGAGATGCCCAAAACTCTCTTCCCCCTTGTTTCGACGATTCGAAAATCCATCCTCTTTGCTCCTTTTACCATAATGTAGAAGGAAGCAGGAGGATATATTTTTAACGGCTGGTACGGGTTTCGTGCCTGTGTTGGAGTAATGCCATGTTGTCGTATAAACGCCTTGGTAAAAGCATCTGCGCTGTCCCATCCATATTTAATCGCAACGTCAATCACTTTGCAACGACTGCCTTGCAGTTCATGCGCCGCCAGTGTTAGCCGCCTCCTTCGGACGTACTCGTTCAGTGTCATCCCGGTCATATAGCTAAAAAAGCGTAGAAAACTGTCTTTAGTAACACAGGCGATCTGAGCAACCGTATCTAAATGGATTTCATCACACAAAGCGGATTCAATATATGAAATGGCCTTATTGAGCTGTTCCACTATTTCCATCTGCTTCACCTCCCAACTATGATTTTAACGATAACAAAATGAAACATCCGACTTTTCCCGGGCAAAGTTATACGGGACAACACTCAAACAACTAATCTTTATCTTTTCTACAGCAAGCATCGTCTTTTATCCCCAAAAGATATTTACAGCGACCTCTGTAACCCGCAAAAAGAAAACAAGGACAGTCCCCAAAGACTATCCTTGTTCCTGAATGTCGTTATGAACATTCAATCTGGTCCGAGTGGCGAGACTTGAACTCACGGCCTCTTGACCCCCAGTCAAGCGCGCTACCAACTGCGCCACACCCGGATATATTCTGCATGCCGCCCCTCTTGCCCGGCGGCGCTGCGAAAGAAATTATAGCACAGCCCTCCGTCAAAAGCAAGAGAAATTTCCCGGATTTTCAAAAATCCCGGCGGCGCTGCGATACGCCCGCTGACCGGCCGTCGCACCGGCCGGTCAGCCTCCGACGGCCGCCGCGGAGAGCAGGCCGGCCAGCCCGTGCGCTCCCCAGGCGACGCCGGCCGCCAGCGCCAGCTGAAGGACGAAAATCACCGGAATGCCCACCATGAATTTCCGCCGGCGGGTTTTGTGCCGGACCGCCCGCATGGTCAGATACATCGCGGCGGACCCACCGAGGGCGGCCAGCAGGAGCAGGGTCGCCTCCGGAACCCGCCATTTATGCGCCTTTGCGCGGTGCTTGTCCCAGACAGTCGCCGCGGCGGAAACCAGGCTGACCGCGCACAGATACAGCAAAAGAAGGAACTGCCAACTCCCCGGCATACCCTGTCATCCTTTCCGCTGGAGGCACATATACATAAGGCAGGCAGCCCCCTGCCGCCGGCGCCCTTTTCCCATCCTATCCGATCCCGCCGCGCCTGTCAAGGCCGGCTTTTCCCGGCTCCCGCCGGCGGGGCATCCGCCCCTTCCCGGCGGACGCCTCACCGCCCGGGTCGAGTCCGCCGCCCGCAGCCATTCCGGCCGCTTTCGGCCCCGCACCCGCGCCGAAAAGCCGCCCCGTCGTCAAAGGAGCCAGCCGATGAAAAAACGCCGATTCCGTTCCCTCTGTTCTCTCTGTTCCCTCCGTTCCCTCCGTTCCCTGCTGTCCTCTCTTTCCACCTGTTCCGCCCGTCCCACCTGTCCCATCCGTCCCGTCCTTTCCGTCCTTTCCGTCCTCCTGGCCGCCTGTGCCCTGTGCCTGTCGGCGGCGGGCTGCCGCCTGCCGGCCCCGCCGGCGGACTCTTCCCCGACGGGGTCGGGGAGCACGTCCCCCTCCGGCGGAGAAGGGGAACAGAGGCGGGAGGAGGAGCTCCGGGGCGTGTGGCTCTCCTATATCGAGCTGAACGCCCTGTTCCGGGACAAGACCGCCGACCAGGCCCGCGAGGCGCTGGACGGCGTGATGGACAACGTTTCTTCCTATGGGCTGAACACGGTGTTTTTCCACGTGCGCGCCATGAGCGACGCGTATTATGACAGCGAGCTGTTTCCGCCCGCCGACGCCGCGGCCGCCCTGATCGCCGGCGGGTTTGATCCCCTGGCGTACGCCGTGGAGGCGGCCCACGCGCGGGGGCTGGAGCTGCACGCCTGGATCAACCCCTACCGGATCGGCGCCGACAAGGAAAACGCCGGGTGTGCGGAAATCTTTTCGGTGGAAAACGGCGGCGCGCCCTACTACTATTACAACCCCGCGTCGGAACAGGCGCAGTCCCTGATCTTACGCGGCGTTGAGGAGGTGGTCGCCCGCTATGCGGTGGACGGCGTGCAGTTCGACGACTATTTTTACCCGTCGAACACCGCTGTCGTCCCGCCGGATTCCCCGGCGGCGTTCGAGCAGGAAGACTATGCCGCCTATACGGCGGCGGGCGGGGAACTGGGGGTGGCGGACTGGCGGCGGGCGCAGGTGGACGTGCTCATCGCCGGCGCCTGCCGGAGGGTCCATACCCGCGACGGCTGCGTGTTCGGCGTCAGCCCGGATTATAACGTCTCCAAAAACTATTCCGTTTTGTATGCCGACCTGATGGAATGGATCGCCTCTCCCGGCTATGTGGATTATGTCTGCCCGCAGATCTATTTCGGGTTCGAAAATTCCACCGCGCCCTTCGACCGGGCGGTGGCGGACTGGGCCTCCTATCCCCGGCATGAATCGGTGCGGCTGTACATAGGGCTGGGGCTGTACAAAACCGGCATGTCCCCGGACGAATACGCAGGACAGGGCCGGGAGGAGTGGGCCGAAAACAGCGATATTATGAAGCGCTCGGTGGAGTGCCTGCGGGGGAATGCGGCGGTCGGCGGCATGATCTTTTACAACTACGGCAGCTTTGACGCGTCGGGCCGCTCCCCTGCCGCAGGGCAGAGCTACGCGCAGGAGGTTGCGCGGCAGGAAGTGGAAAACCTCCTGCCGCTGCTCCGGCAGTAACCCCGCCCGCCGGTTATGCTCCCAGCGCTGGACAGCGGGGCAAAAACGCGGTATAATGCGGCATGGATACGGTTGGGACAAGCCCGCTTCCGCCCGGCTGTAAACAGGGCGGGCGGTTCCCGCCGGCGGCCCCGTCCGGGCGGTCCCGCAGAGGGCGGCGGGCCCCCGGCGGCCCGCTTCGGAAGGGCCGGGAACACCGTTTGCGTAAAGGTTTTCTCTTCCCCTTTTGCGTACGCCGCCGCGTTTTCCCGCATGTCCTTATGTTCCCCCGTGCTCCCGCGCGCCCCTATAGGTGAAATTTTCTTACCCTATATCCTGATATCCTGTATCCTGTTTTCTGCTTTACGGATTGCGCAATTCAGCATGATCGCTTCCACTCCATTTTCAGGAGCAACCTAAAACTGCACGTACATGCTTCTTTTCATCCCTAGTCAGTTCTCCCTTGCTGTGGAACGTGCCCCCTGGGCTCTCCTGGGCTCTCCTGTGCTCTCCTGTGCTCCCTCTGTGCTCTCCTGCGTTTGACTGCGCTCTCCGTTTTACCAGGCTTCCGGCCCGCACCATGCCGGGCGGCGGCGCATCGGGCGGTCAGGTTCCGCTTTTGCGCTTTGATCTATGTAATCTGTTTGGCCTGTCCCATCGTGTTCCTCCCTGTCCGGAAAGTAAACGATTTGTATAATTTCTATATATTTATTCTAATAATATATCCTTTCCCCGTGTTCCGGCGCCGGAGGAAGGGCCGCCCGACCGCCGGAGAAACGGAGCCGCCTTATGAAAGGAATCCTTTTCGATATTCAGCGCTTCTGCCTGGACGACGGGCCGGGGATCCGCACCACGGTTTTTTTGAAGGGCTGCATGCTCCGCTGCGCCTGGTGCCACAATCCGGAATCCCTGTCGGCCGCGGTGCAGCTCGCCTATTACGACAGCAAATGCGTCCGGTGCGGGGCCTGCCGGAAGGTCTGCCCGCACGGGGTGCACACCCTTTCGCCGGACGGGCCGCACCATGTGGATTTCTCCGCCTGCGCCGCCTGCGGCCGGTGTGTGGACGCCTGCCCGGCCGAGGCGCTGGCTCTGCTGGGCCGTTCGGCGGAAGCGGCCGATGTCATTGACGAGGTAATGAAGGACGAAGCCTATTTTCGACATTCGGGCGGCGGCGTCACCTTTTCAGGCGGGGAGCCCACCATGCAGTTCGCCTTTTTAAAGGAGCTGCTCCGGCTGTCGAAGGAGCGGGGTCTGCACACCTGCCTGGAAACCAACGGCACCCTGGCGCCCGCGCGGATGAAAGAGCTGCTCCCCGACCTGGATTTGGTGCTGCTGGACTACAAGATGACCGACGACGCAATGCATCGGCAATACGTCGGCATCGGCCGGGCGCCGGTGCTGCGCGCCTTTGCCCTGCTGGCGGAGGAGCATCAGCCGGTGGTGCTGCGCGCGCCGATCATCCCGGGGCTGAACGACAACGAGGAGCATTTTGCCGCCATCCGGGCACTCAAGGCCGCGTACCCGAATATCCTGCGGGCGCAGGTGATGCCCTATCACACCATCGGCAGGGGAAAATACGGGGAAATCGGCCTGCCCTATTCCCTATCCTCCCTGGAAAACGCCACGGAGGAACAGCGCGCCGCCTGGCAGGCGCGGGTGGATGCGGCGGACTGACCGCCCCGGGCGCTCGGGCCGGAAACACTCTCCAAACCGGCCGCCCCGAAACGCCGCGCCCCTCCCGGCTTCGTGGAAGCGGTCCCGCGGGGCTTGCGGAAGGGCCTGCGGAAAGGCGCCGGAAGGATTTCCGGAAAAACCGGAAGCAGACGGGCCGCCGGCGCTCGGGCAGATCCATCGCGCAGGGAGGGACGCCATGCCGCCAGACAGGGCCGCCGTTTCCGTACGCCGGAAAAAGGGAACCGCCGCCCCCGCCCGCCGTCCTCGGCCGCGCGCTGTACCGTCCGTCCTCGGCCGCGGCGTTTTCATCTTATATGCATTTTTGATATTTTCCGCCAAACCGGCCGCGGAGACGGAACGGGAATTCCCGTTCCGTCTCCGTT
>CAJFTG010000013.1:0-48565 GCA_904419875.1 Candidatus Avimonas caecicola
TTTCCTTTCTCTTCAAACGCAGGACACAAGTGTCCCGTATACTGAAACCATCGACCAAGGGAAAACAACTTCCGAGGAAGATCCACTGCCGGAAGGCAGACAAACAATTCTCCCCTTTCGGGGTTTTCATAGATCGCCTTTCCTCTCATCTCATTTTCTTTTTCTTTCTCCTTTTTCTCCCTTTTTCAGGAGCACGGGTTCTGCCCGCTGCTCCTTTTTTGTTTTTCCTGCCGGCCCGGGGAACGCAGGGACGGGCGGCCCCGTCTCGGCATATGCTGATAACAAGCGGCTTCCCTGCCGCTCCGGAAACCGTAAAATACCAACAAGGAGGCAAAGGAGGAACCCTTATGATAAAAATTTTCATAGACCAGGGACATAACCCCCAAAACCCGAACGCCGGCGCAGAAGCCAACGGCGTGCGGGAACAGGACGTAACCTATGAGGTCGGCGTTCTGCTGGCCGACCTGCTGCGCTCCAATCCCAACTTTGAGGTGCGCCTCTCCCGCAACTCCCCAACCGAACAGCTGGGCACCAGCAACGCCAGCAGCCTGGCCGCCCGCGTCAACGCCGCCAACAGCTGGGGCGCCAACTACTTCATCAGCCTGCACTGCAACGCAAGCAGCGTTACCACCGCCAGCGGAAGCGAAGCCTACGTATACAGCACCTCGACGCCGGCCTACCCGCTGGGCGAGCAGATCCTGGTCGGGCTGCACGACGCCACCGGCCTGCCCAACCGCGGAATGCGGATAAACCCCAGCCTGTACGTCCTCCGCCGCACACGGATGCCCGCGGTTCTGGTAGAGATGGGATATCTCACCAACACCACGGACGCCCGGCTGCTTTCCCAGAACCCGGCGCTGTTTGCCGAAGGGATTTACAACGGTATCCTTGCCTTTTTCGGGCTGGACTGACCGCCGTCAAACGCCAAAAGGGTCCGCACCCCAGGATGCGGACCCTTTTGGACGTTTTCCGCCTGCCGCAGGCTCGATTATTTGCCCTGCAGGAACTCCAAAAAGCGGCGGTTGAAGAGGGGCAGCTCGTCGTAGAAAACTCCATGCCCGCTGTTGTCAAAGGGATACAGCCGGGAGCCTTCGATCGTCTCGTGCTGGATTTCCCCCATCACAAAGGGAACCACCACATCCTGCCTGCCGTGAAAAATGCCGGTGGGCACCTCCACGCTGCACAGGTCGGCGCGGCCGTCCTCATTGCGCAGGGAGACCGCGGTGCGCACCGTGCCGATGCCGGACGCCCCCAGCGCCATGTCCCGGAACCAATCCTTGATCGCCTCGCTGTGCGGGCTGTACAGCAGCATCCGGCTGAAATCCTGCGCGAGCTGCGCCCGGTCGGTTTTCGCCTGCCGTATGAGCTCCTCCGCCTGCTCCGCCGTCTGCCCGTAAGGGAAATCCACCGTACAGGTAAACCGGGGCGCCGCGGCCGCCAGCAGGGCCAGCCGCTTCACGCCAAAGCCCCGGTACCGGCGCATATACCGCAGGGCAATCGCTCCGCCCATGGAGAACCCAGCCAGCGTGAAATTCCGCAGGTTCATCCGACAGACAAGCTGGTACAGGTCGCACGCCAGCGAATCGTAATCATAACCCCAGCCCGGCGCGTCGGAACGGCCGAATCCACGCAGATCGTAGGTGATCGCCCGAAAGCCGTTGTTGACCAGCCAGCGCTGCTGGTATTCGTACATGGCGGCGGCCAGCGGCCAGCCGTGCACCATCAGCACGGTGTCCCGTCCCCGGGGGTTAGGGTCGTACACCGCCAGACGTATGTTGTCTTTAACCGGTATTCGCATCATTCCGCAGCACTCCTTCGTTTTTTCCAGTTTATGCCCGGTCGGCGCGGATGGTCACCGGTCTGTCGGCGCGCAGAAAGCTGCCGCAAAACAGCCCGTTTTGCGGCAGCTTTCGTTGTTCTGCGACATGTTTTACGCTGTTACGCTTTATTTGCCTCCGGCGGCCATCCGCGGGGCAAGAGAAAACCAAGAAAAAACACGGTTTTCGCGTCCAAAGCAGGCGCAGCCGCCTTCTTTTCGCCGCCGGCCGGCCCATCGGCTACAAATGCCCTGCCGGACGTGCGCTCCTCTCGCTAAAAACGGGGCCTGCCGGCGGCGGGACAGCAGGAAGGGGGGGAAAGGGGGGAAGGGCGAAGCCGACGGCAGCCGGGGGCGGGAACACGGCCCGCAGCAGGCCCGGACGCCGCGCAGCTTAATCTGTACGGCACTGCCTGCCACAAGCGGACTTAAACGGATGCCAGGGCGACACCGACATCCTGCTTCAGCTTTTCCCAGGCATCCTCGTGCTGCACGTAATACAGCGGGCAGAGTTTGCCGGACACGTCGTAATGCCGGATCAGGTTTTCCTGCGTCAGACCGAACTGCCGGCAAAGCCAGGCGGCCAGCCGGACCAGAGAGGCGTAGGTGACCTCGCTGAACTCCCCCGTTTCGTCCGGGTGGCAGACCTCGATGGAAATGGTATCCCGGTTGCGCTGGTTGGTGGCGACCGACTGCTCGTTGAGCGGCAGGCACTGGATGACCTCGCCCTCCAGCCCCACAATGAAATGGGAGCAGACGTCCACCCCTTCGGTGTTGAAATAATTCCGGTTTCCCGCCGCGCTGGAACCGGGATTCCCGACATAATGGACAGCCAGGTCCTTCACCTCGGTCAAGGGGATGCCGAGGCGGGCGTCGGCATTGTCGATCCACTGCTGGTCGATCCAGTCCGGGGATGGGGACGAAGGAAAGTCCGCGCCGCCGGAGGATTCCCTCCCCGGCGCCGCATACCAGAGGGCGCGCAGCCCGAAGCTGAACGCCACGGCCGCAGCTGCGGCTGCCGCCGCTCCGGCCAGGGCGAAAAGGCGGCGGCGCTGCCGACGGCGGGACAGGGCGTTGCGCAGCCGGCGCCTTTCCTTGACCTCCTGCCAAACCCTTTCCTGTTCCCGCTGTTCCTCCTGCCTGTCCCGCACGCGGACAGGGATGCCAAAGGCGCTGCTCGTTTCCCATTCCTCTTTTGCAGACGGCCCCTCGTATTTTACAACCATGCCCGTTTCCCCTTTCCCCTTCCTGTCCCCTTCTGTTCCCTTCTGTTCCCTACCGTATCCTACTGTACCCTTTTTCCTTTATCCGTCGGCTATCCGTCGGTTGCCCTTGAATGGGGCTTTCCCGGCGTCTGCCCCCGCCTTTCTCCATCATACCGCAGGGAGAGGCTACGCCCACATATATATTCTTAAAACCCCCTTAAAAGAACCGGAAGGGGCGGATTTCACTTAAAGGGCTATCAACGGGCGGGAAGAAAGCAAATGTCTCAAATATATTTCTATATATATATTATGATTTTATAAATACTATTTTTGATAATGCACTATTGACTTTTTAACTTCTGTGTAGTATATTAATACTAAATTGGATATTTTTCTATTGATTTTAGTTAAAAAGCAGCAATTCCGGTGCAGAAAAGAATGTGTCTTACTTGAAGCGTGTCTTGTTTTATTTTCCGGCATCAACTAAAAATGCTGTGATTGGTGGACTTTGTGCATTTGGTGCCAGTGCGGGGTCTTATAAAGAAATGGACATGACCAAGAGTTGGACGGAAACAAGATTGGATGGCGACCTTGAGTGCAAATATTGGCCGTGGGGATTTTTAAAAGACTGCAGCGCACAGACTCGTTTAGCCGTAACGCCCAGTAATCAAAGTGGTGCTTCGGCATATGTATATCTCCGTGGTCAGGGGCAATCCGTTGGAAATGAAAAATCTCAAAACCAGGCTTCCGGTGGCTGGATTACCACAGACCGCTGTTACGCAAAAGGCATCTACGCTTAAGGAACATTATATCCTTTCCTATCAGGAAATCCTGGATTCCACCAACAGGCAGATACAAACAAACCTCCGCACCGTCCTCCCCTTCCCCGCCTTCCTGCTGTTCCTGACAATGGTATCCCTGTTCAGCATCAGCGTGATCGTGATTTACCGGAAAGCGTCCGAAAACGCCGTCTGGTATTTGTGCGGCTGCAGCCGGGCGCGGGGGATGCGTACCATCTTTTTCTGTATCGGTATTCTTGGGGCGGCCGCCGCCGTTATCAACGCGGTTTTTATCCTGCTTTATCCTGTCCTGGGGGATAACGGGATTCTTTCCATTAACCGGTTTTATGTGGACGGGTGGAATCTGATCTTCATTTTAGGCTATCTGCTGATTACTCTCTTGATTGTGTTCGCAACTTCTCTTTTATTGCAGGGCCGCACATCTCCTTTAGAACTGTTGAGGAGGCTTGACCAATGATTACCATACATGATTTGGACAAATTTTATCCGGTTGGCAACGGGCAGCGGTTCCAGGCGCTTAAAAAGATTCATCTCCAAGTGGATCAGGGGGAATTTGTGGCGATCTGCGGTAAATCCGGCTCTGGGAAATCCACGCTTTTAAACATCATAGGCTGTCTGGATACCTTTCAAAGCGGCGAGTATACTTTCTTAGGGCAAAATGTTGGTAAACTCAACGATCAACAAGCGGCCGCCATACGAAACCGACATATTGGCTTTGTGCTACAGGATTTTTCCTTGATTAACAACAAAAGCGTCCTTTTCAATGTCATGCTGCCCTTATATTTCGGAAAAACGCCCTATAAAAAGATGAAAGAAATGGCCCTTGAGGCATTGGAAAAAGTGGAGTTGTCCTCTCAGGCTCACAAGCGGGCCAATCAATTGTCCGGCGGGCAGCGCCAACGGGTGGCGATTGCCCGTGCAATCATCGGCAATCCGGAACTGATTTTAGCCGACGAACCCACCGGGGCGTTGGACAGCGAAACATCCGCAAAAATTATGGAGCTTTTGCGAAAAAGGAATGAAGACGGCATCACCGTTTTAGTTGTGACGCACGACGACACGGTCGCCGGATACTGCCGCAGAAAAATTACGCTTCGGGACGGAGCCGTCCTTTCCGACGCACCGATCCCGGAGCTTGACAAGGGCTGAGGCGGGTTTCCCTTTCCTGTCTCGCCGTTGTACCCTCACATACTCCCACATTTTCTACCTGCTTTCATATGTTTCTACGCGCTGCCGCATGCTTTCACACACTTCTGCACACTCCCACACACTTCCACGAAAAAACCGCCGGATGCCCTTCGCGGCGCGGCCTTCAAGCCGCTTACCGTTTGGCATCCGGCGGGTTTATGTCCGGTCGTTCCTTCCCGGCAGAACCGGCGTCGGTTCACCCCTTCTTCCGCAAGCGCTCCGCCAAAGTCGGGTCGGGAGTGACGTAGGCCGTCCGGTTGGTTTCGTAAATCACCATCCCCGGCCTGGCGCCCGCCGGCTTCTTCACATTGCGCGCCTCGGTATAATCCACCGGGACCTGCTGTGAACCCGCCGCCCTGGAATGAAGGGCGGCGAGGACGGCCGCCTGCTCCAGCGTGCGGTCGGGCGGGGTCCGCCCGCCTGTGAAAACCACCACATGAGAGCCGGGGATGTTTTTGGTATGAAACCATACGTCGCTTCCCCGCGCGGTACGAAGGGTCAGGCGGTCGTTTTCCACGTTGTTGCGCCCCACCAGGATAGGGAAGCCGTCGTCCGATACGAACTCCAGCGGCCCCAGCGGCGGAGGCGGCTTCTGCCGGCCCCGCTGCAGGCGAAGGTACCCGCCCGCCGCCAGTTCCTCCCGCAGTTCGTTAAGCTCCCGCAGGGTGGCGGCGCGGGAGAGGGCGTCAAACACCGAATCGATGTAGGCGAGTTCCGCCTCCCCCTGCGCGATCTGTTCGGCGAGGACCCGCTCGGCGGTCTGCGCCTTCCGGTACTCCTTATAGTATTTCTGCGCGTTCTGCGCCGCCGACAGCGCCGGATCCAGCGGCACCCGCAGGGCGGCGCACGCCGGGTCGTAGTAATTCACCAGTTCCGCACAGGAAGCCCCTTTCGGCACGGCGTGCAGGTTGGCGTGGATCAGATCGCCGTAAATCCGGTATTTCTCCCGGTCGCCAGACCGCTCCAGCTCCTCCCGCTGATGCCCCAGCCGGCGGGCCGTGCGCTCCGAAGCGTTGGTGAGCACCCGCAGAATGTCGTGCGCCCGCTGTTTGGTGCGCTCCGCCTGATCCCGCTGGGCGTAAAAGGCGTCGAGCAGGGCGGAAAAGCTCTCCATCTCCCGGCCGACGGCGGATAACCCGTACTGGGTGATCGGCAGGAAGCTGAAATCAAGCGGCTGCCCCTCCCCTTTGTACAAAATATAGGGCACGCGGCCTTCTCCCGTTTCAAACGCCGCCTTGACGCGGGAAAGGGCAAACCGCGCGCGGTCCCGCTCCCCCTGCGTCAGAGCGCGGGCCGGGGTGTCCGTTCCGCGGGTGGCGTAATGGGAAACCTCCCGGCAGAGCAGAGGGGACAAGCCGTGAGACGCCCCCAGCAGCGCTTTGGAGAGCGGCGCATCGCGGCCCGACACCGCGGCGTCCAGCAGCTCCTCCGGTTCGCACAGGGACAGATCCCGCTTCCCCGCCTCCGCCGGCGGCGGGGAATACGGCAGACCGGGCAGCACCGGACGGACGGAGGACATGTCCCAATCCACCCGCTTGATCGCGTCCACCACCGTCCCCGCGCCGTCGATCAGGATGATATTGGAATGCCGTCCCATGATCTCCGCCGCCAGGGTGAGCCGGACCACATCCCCCAGTTCGTCCACGCAGTCGAGGTCAAAGTACAGCGCCCTTTCCAGCCCCGGCTGGCGGACGGCGGCCAGCCGCCCGCCGGTCAGCCGCTTGCGCAAAAGCATGCAGAACATCGGCGGGGACGCCGGATTTTCCAGCGGGACATCGGTAAAGTGCACCCGCGGCGAATTGGCGCGGGCCGAAAAATAGAGCTTCTTCGTCCCGGCGCGGGTGCGCATCGAGACGATCAGCTCCTCCCGCGAGGGCTGGTGAACCTTGTCCACCCGTGCGTCGGGCAGGGCGTTCACCAGCTCCTCCCGCAGGCAGTGCAGAAATGCGCCGTCCAGCGCCATGCTTCATCGTTCCTTTCCAGTTAACCGTTGATTCATTCCGCCGCTCCCCGCCGACGGACCATCGTGGCGTAGGGACAGCTTTCCTTCGCCGTCTCGACCAGGAGAGCGGGAAAAGCCTCCCGCAGCCGGGCGGCCAGCGCATCGGCGATGCCAATTTCGGTATGATAATGCCCCGCGGCGACGACGGTCGCCGCCGTATCCGGCCATTCATGATATTTCAGCTCTCCGGTGACAAAGGCGTCGGCCGCGCCCAGCAGCGAGGGCATGAAATCGCTTCCCGCGCCGGAACAGAGGGCCACCGTCTCCACCGGACGCCGCCCTGACCGCCATTGCACGGCAGGCGCCTCCAGCCGGTCCATCACACAGGCCACGAACGCCGCCGGCGGGAGGGGCTGGGGCAGCCGGCCGATCCGGCTCAGCCCGTCCGGCGCGGTGCGGATCTCTTCGAGGCCCAGGCGGGCGGCCAGCGCGTCGTTCACGCCGCCGTCCGCCGCATCGAGGTTGGTATGCGCGGCAACGGCGGCAATCCCCGCCCGGGCGAGCTCATAGGCCGGGGCCCCGGCAAGCAGACGCTTTTGCCCTCCGAAGATCACCGGGTGGTGGCTGACCAGCAGCTCTGCTCCCATGGCGGCCGCCTGCGCCACCGCGGCCGGGGACGGATCAAGGGAAACCAGGACGCGGCTCACCGGCCCGTCCGGATCCCCAACCAGAAGTCCCACATTGTCCCAATCCTCCGCCAGAGCAGGCGGCGCCACGCCGTCCAGCCAGGACAGAATATCCCGTACGGTCGTTACCATACCGATTCCTCCCTTTTTAACTTTTCTCAAAGGCGCCGCATCCCCTGCAATTCTCTGGGTTAACCGCCGGGCTGGGCGTGAAACAGCGCATCACCGGCGATCCTCCGCCCTCAAAACGGCCGGATACCCCGCCGGACGGCAATCGGAGCACTGTGCCGCCGGGGATACCGCCATTGGGCGCCTTTTTTACAGAGACGACGGGGAGAGGCAGGCCGAAGGTCCTTCCGAAAGCCAGTGCAGGGGAACCACAGCAAACCGGCTGCTTTCCATCCGACGAACAAAAGCCTGCCGGGCCGGGCGGCCGCGCCCCGACACCGTCCGGCGTTTCCCTTTGGGCATGGGACGCACAGACCCGCATCCGCATAATCCGGTATCCTGTCACCCCAACCTTGTATCCGCCGCTTCCACATCCGCCGCCGGTGCGGCAAAACAACGGCAATACCGCCCCGTCTCCGCCGGTCGGCGGGTCGGAAACGGCGGCCGGAAGTTCCGGGAGGACGCTGGTCAACCGCCCCGTCGCCCTTCCCCTGCAACGCCGTCGAAGCCCGGGCAATCCCTTGCTCTTTATCGGCTGGGTGATTGCCGGAAAACGCTTCCGGTCCGCGTTTTATTCGCCGCGGCCACACAAAAACAAGACTTATTGTACACCACTTTCGTCAAGAAGGCAACGCCGGCCGGAAATTTCCCCTGCCGCACCCGGATACGGAAAACAGATCGCCGAACCGGGAAACGTATCATTTTCCTTTTGGACGCATATAGATACAACGCGAGCCTTTGCCCGGCCCGGCCCCGCCTTGTATGCAGGGACTTGCCGCCGGGTTTGGCAAGAAACCAGGCGGTCCCGCCGTCCTTTCCGCGGTGGGGACCGGAATCGGAAAGGATGGATTCGCCGTATGAACCAGTCCCGTCAATCATCTTCCCAGAGCTCCCTGGAGGACCGCATCCGCCGGTACAGCGAGGAGCTGATGCGGACCTACCGCCGGCAAAATCCGGCCGCCGCACCGCCGCGCAACATCCCCGCGCCGATGCCCCGCGCCGTCGAAGAGGCTTCGCAGGGACCGTCCTCTCCGGCCGAGGAGCCGGTGAGGGGGGAAATCCCCTCCGCACCCCCGCCGGCCGCAGACATCCCGCCAGTTGAAAGAAAAGCCGTCCCGCCGCCGGCAGACGACGACGGCAGCTGCCGCCCCCATTACCCGCTGGACCCTACCCCCGCGGCAGGGTCTGCCGCTTCCTGCTCCTCGCCTGCCTGGTCCGGTCAGCCGGCAGCGGGAAGGGAACAGACCCATCCGGGGCCGGGGCTCACCCTGTTCCCCGACCCCGGCGCCTTTCCGGCGGAAACGGCCGAGACGACGGAAGCCGGTGAGGCAGCGGAACCGGAGGCGGAACCGGAGGAAGAATTCATTCCGCCTGCCGTCGTCAATCCTCCGGAGGACGATGCGGTCGTCGCCTTCCCCGGGAAAGCCGAAGCAAGGGAGGTCTCCGCTGTCCCCGCTGTCCCCACCGTCCCCGCCACCGCCCCCTCCGGCGCGTCCCTGTCTTCCGACGAGGAGGCGTCGTCTGCCGGGGACAGCGGCCAAACCTCCTCTATTCCCGGGGAGGGAAACCCCTTGTCCGGGTATATTCCTCCTGCTCCCCCGGACACCGGTATCGCCCCGCTGAGGGTCTGGGTAACCACCGCGCGGCAGGCAATCCCGATTGAAGGGGCGCGGGTGGTCATCACCAAGGAAGGCGGCGGGGAAAACCAGCTGGTGAAGATCCTGACCACCAATCAAGACGGCAGCACCGCAACGGTTGACCTTCCCGCCGTCCCCGCCGAATACTCGCAGAAGCCCGGATACCCCCATCCGTATACCCTGTACACCATCGAGATCAGCAAACCGGGATATTTCACCATCCGAAACAACCATGTGCCGCTGTACGGCGGCATCACGACGGTTCAGCCCGCCGATCTGATCCCTCTGCCCGAAGAGGAGGGGCTGCAGCGCCCGGAGGAGATCGTCATAGACGAGTCCGGCCCGGATAATCTCCAATAGCCAGGAATGGAGGATGCGTATGATTGTAGAACCGTATATTCCGCGAAACATCACCGTACACCTGGGGCGTCCCGGTTCCAGCGCACAGAATGTCACCACCACCTTTCTGGAATACATAAAAAACGTCGCCTCCAGCGAGATCTATCCCACCTGGCCGGAAAATGCCATCCGCGCCAACATCTACGCTCAGATTTCCTTTGCCCTGAACCGTTATTACACCGAATGGTACCGCAGCCAGGGCTACGACTATGACATCACCAACTCCACCGCCTACGATCAGTCCTATGTCCACGGACGGGACATCTTTGAAAATATCAACGACATTGTGGATGAAATTTTCAACAGCTACGTCCGGCGTCAGGGAAGCGTGGAGCCCTATTTCACCCAATACTGCAACGGCACCACCGTAACCTGCAACGGGCTGTCCCAGTGGGGCACGGTCACCCTGGCGGAGCAGGGGCTGACCCCCTATGAAATCCTGCAGTATTATTACGGAGACGACATCGATATCGTCCGCAACGCCCCGGTACGCACCGGTACTCCCTCCTATCCGGGCACTCCGTTGCGCCTGGGAGACGCTGGAAATGATGTGCAGACGATTCAGATACAGCTCAACAGAATAAGTAGAAATTACCCAAATATTCCAAAAATAAACACAACAGATGGTGTTTTCGATCAAAGCACCGAAAACGCTGTCCGGGTATTTCAGGAAACCTTCAATCTGCCGGCTGACGGGATTGTCGGCCAGAATACCTGGTACCGCATCGCCTACATCTTCACCGCAGTTAAGCGGCTGTCCGAACTGGACAGCGAAGGAATCTCCCTGAGCGAAGCCTCCCGGCAATATCCCGGACTCCTGCGGCCGGGGGATTCCGGCGTCAGCGTCCAGCTCCTGCAGTATTACCTGGCCGTAATCAGCGCCTACTATGACGCCGTCCCCCCCGTGCAGGTAAACGGCACCTTCGACCAGCAGACCACCGACGCCGTAATCGCCTTCCAGAAGACCTACGGCCTTACCCCGGACGGCCTGGTCGGGAGAAACACCTGGAACGACCTGGAGCGCGCCTACAACGGTATTCTGGAATCCGGCGTCTTTGAAGGCGGCGTCGCCCTGTACCCCGGAGAAATTTTGCAGCAGGGCTCCATGGGGGAATACGTGTCTTTGCTGCAGGAGTATCTGAACCTCATCGCGGGCACCTATCCCTCTATCCCTCAGGTTCCGGTCACCGGCCTGTTCGGGGCGCAGACCCGGGAGGCGGTCATGGCCTTCCAGCGGGAGTTCGGGCTGCCCGTTACCGGGAGGGTGAATATCATTACCTGGAACCGGATCGCCAGCCTGTATTCCGATCTTTCCGTAGGCCAGAACAAGCAGCCGGGACAGAACCCCGGCACCACCATTACACCCGAAAACGGGCAGTAAGGAAAGGATGAGAGTATGCCGGACAACACCCCTTCCTCCCAGAGCGGCCGCCTGTCGCCGGAGCAGCAGACCGCCTATGTGCGGGAATTCCAGGCCGCCCTGCGCGAGCTGTCCAAATACAACCTGTTAATCCCACGGATCTCGGTAGACGGAATTTACGGCCCTGAAACCGTCGCCGCAGTCGCCGCCTTCCAGCGGGCGCACGGCCTTTCTGCCACCGGCCAGGTGGATCCGGACACCTGGAATCTGCTCTTTTATGAGTACAACCGCATTACAAACCTCCAGGCGCCGGCCAATTTCATTGCGCCCTTCCCTTCGCCAGACACGGTCATCAGCCTGGGCGATCAGGGGAGCGTCGTCGCCATTATCGAGGTCATGCTCAGTGAAATCGGGCGGTATTTCCATAACATGGGAAGCCCGGAGGTGGACTGGGAATTTACCGAAACCGACGCGCAGGCGGTGCGGATGGTACAGGCAACGGCCGGTCTGGAAGAAACCGGCGGCGTAGACAAGGACACCTGGAACACCCTGGTGGAAACCTACAATCATGTCAACCGTCCCCTGTACGACCCCGACCAGACCCCCAACCTTCCCTGAGCGGCCGGGGCGGACTGCCTATTACAAAAGAAAGCGCCCCGTGGGAACAGCGGATGCCGTTCTCCGGGGCGTTTTCATTTGGCATCCCGGGCATTTCGACGCCGGCGAAACCAAAGCGCTCCTCAGTCCCGGCGCCGGCCGCCTTTTCACTCAAAACCCGCCGGCTTGTCATATTCTCCCCCTTTCCACCCATAGAATGGCTATGGGACATGATTAAACGGCATTGCCAAGGGGGGATCAGGCGGCCTTGAAACGGTTCACCTTTTTGAAAAACGCCTTTATTCTGACAATCACCTCCCTGATTCTGCGGACGATCGGGATTTTCTTCCGGGTATACCTATCCAATAAAATCGGCGCCGAGGGAATGGGTCTGTATCAGCTGATTGTTTCCATCTATGTGCTGGCCTCCACCTTTGCCACTTCCGGCATATCCACCGGCGTCACCCGCCTGATCGCGGAGGAGGCGGGCCGCGGCACGCGCCGCTCCATCCGCCGTATCCTGCGGCGGGCCGTTTTCGTCAGCCTGCTCATCGGCCTGGCTTCCGCCGCCGCCATGCTGTTCGGCGCGCAGCTGATCAGCGAGTACTGGCTGCGCGACATGCGGGCGGTTCCGTCGCTGAAAATCCTGTCGATCGGCCTCCCCTTCATGGGGGTGACCTCCTGCCTGCGGGGCTATTTCATTGCCCGCAGGAAAGCTTCCAGTACTTCCTATGCCCAGATGTTCGAGCAGCTGGTGCGCATCGGGGTTATCCTCCTGATTATCGACCGCTTTGCCGCCTTTGGGATGAGCGCCGCCTGCGCGGCGGTAATGATCGGCGACATCCTGGCGGAAATCGGCTCCTGCCTCTTTCTCGGGCTCGGTTACCTGCGGGACCGCCGCCGCCTGCCTGCCCGGGGAAACCCGCCGGCACGCAAAAAGGGCATCCTGCGGGAGCTGCTCGGCATCGCCGTGCCGATCACGGCGGGACGGTATCTCAATTCCGCCCTGCGCACCGTGGAAAACCTGCTGGTGCCCAACTGCCTGACCAAATACTCCGGGTCCAAGGAGCAGGCTCTTTCCGAATTCGGTATGCTCAAGGGAATGGCCATGCCGATCCTTTTCTTCCCCTCCTCCTTCCTCTCCGCCTTTTCCACCCTGCTCATCCCGGAGATCTCCGAGGCCGCCGCCATGAACCGGACCAGGAAGGTGGAACAGGCCATCCAGACCTCGCTGCGGGTAGCGCTGCTGCTCGCCATCCCGATCAGCGGCGTCTTTGCCCTTTTCGCCAAGCCGCTCGGTTTGCTGATCTACGGCAGCGAAGAGGTGGGCTTCCTGATCGGCGTGCTGGCGCCGATCATGCCCTTCATGTACCTGGAAAGCGTGGTGGACGGCCTGCTGAAAGGGCTGGATCAGCAGGTCAGTTCCCTGAAATACAGCGTGCTGGATTCGGTGCTCCGCATCACCGCCATCTTTTTCCTGGTTCCCCTGCGGGGAATGCAGGGCTTCCTGTTTGTGATGATTGTCAGCAATATCCTGACCGCGCTGCTGAATATCCGCCGGCTGCTGGTGGTCACCGGCGTGCGGATGCGTTGGGGGCAGTGGATTCTCAAACCGCTGCTGGCGATGACCGCCGGCGGCGTCGCAGCCCTCGGGCTGCAGGCCCTGCTCAACCAGGCCGCGCTGCCGCTGCTGGCGGTTATCCTCCCGGCGGCCGCGGCCGGCATACTGCTGTATGGACTGCTGCTGTTCCTCTTCGGCTGCATCTCGCGGGAGGATTTTGCCTGGCTGCGCCGCCGCTGACAGCCGCATGCAGGAACGCCGCGAACCCCGCCGTCTGCCGGGAAAAACGCCGACGGCCGCGGCTGCCCGTCTAACGGCTTATCCAAAAAGCCGGCTTGCAACAAAATAAGGCGCATCGGGCCGCCGTTTGAAAGAACCGGGAGAGGCAGCTCCCGCCGCCTTCCGCGCGAAGCGTTACGCTTTAACAAACCTTATCGGGGGAGGAGGGGGGAGGAGAGAAGACGAAACCTTCCGGGGAACGGTTCCGCCTATCCTCGTCCTATCCTCGCCGCGGACCTTTCCACAGGGACACATGGGTACAGGCCCTTCGCTGCTTGCCCGTGTATTTTTCGACTGACTGTTTCAGGGGCGAACGCGAATGCGTTCGCCCCTGAAATTAAGGGAAATATCGCTTCTCCGCCGACCGTTTTCAGCGGTCCACAATGCGGGCGCGGAACAGCCGGCAGCCGTGCGCCGGAACAGCCAGCAGCTCCACATCATCCCGGACCGTGGATTCCTCCCCGGTCCACAGGTCGCGCAGAACCAGGGTCTTCCCGCACGAACGGTTAAGTCCGAGGCTCGCCAAAGGGAGGCTCAGGCTGCACCATGCCCCTGCTTCCTGATCCTCCATATTGAATGCGCCGATGGCGATATCGCCGTTATCCAGAAGTTTGGCCCAGATCGCGGAGGAATCGCTTCGCCGGCTGACCAGGAAGGGCTGGCGGCAGGCCGGATCCTGATTGATCGCGATGACCTCCCGGTTCAGCAGCGTCCGGCGGGTCGCATCGGACATGTCCCGTACGTCGCAGCCGACAAACAGCGGGGAGTTCCGCAGCGCCCAGATGCTGAAATGGACGCGGTATTCCTCCTCCGTACAGCCGGTGAAGCCGACATTGCCTTTACCGCCCATCCCGACGACCAGCATATCCATATCGTTGAAGCAGTTGATCCCGCCGTAAGGCTGCAGGGAAAGCTGCAGGTCCGACAGGCGCCGGATCGATTCCCAGCCGTCGTTGATATCGCCGGTGGAACGCCAGGAATGCGCGCCTGTACAGCCGATCCACTCCGCCGTCTGGTCCGCGCCCCAGCTGCAGGCGTTGAACAGGATATCCCTCCCGCTGTTGGCCAGCGCGAGCCCCATCCGGGTATACAGCAGGCGGCCGTTTTCATAGTCGGGTTTGTAGCAGTAATCGTATTTCAGGAAGTCCACCCCCCATTCGGCAAAGGTGGCGGCGTCGATAAACTCATGCTCAAAGCTGCCCGGATAGCCCGCGCAGGTCAACGTTCCGGCGCAGGAATACATGCCGAACTTCAGGCCGCGGCTGTGGACGTAATCGCTGACCGCCTTCATGCCGTGCGGGAATTTTTCCGGGTCGGGCTCCAGACGGCCTTCGCTGTCCCGCTGCTTTTTGGACCAGCAGTCGTCAATAACCAGATACTGATAGCCCGCGTCCCGCAGGCCGCTCTCGGCCATCGCGTCGGCGGTTTCAAAAATCAACTTTTCCGAGATATTTTCCCCAAAGGTGTTCCAGGTGTTCCAGCCCATCGGCGGTGTGCGCTGTACCATACGCTCCATCCTCTCTTTTTTGTGTTGTACGCGGCTTCCTTCGTGTGATATAATGCCGTTGAAAAGCCTGCGCATTTCCGCCGGCGGAAATGCGCATTCCTCTGCCCGCGGCCCCTTCGGACATCCCTATCCTACCATGCTCCTCCGGAAATAAAAAGGGCATAATGTGAGGTTTTATCGGCATGATGTAGGGGTTTCTCCTTTTTCTTCCTTTTTCCCTGTCCTCCCCTTGTTCTCCTCTGTCCCCCTTGTTTCCCCCTGTCCCTTCCTTTCGGAAATTCTGCCGACCGCATAAAGGAGAGCCGTATTCGTGGATATTCTTTTGGTGAATCCTCATTGGAATGATATCAACCCACTCATCTGCGGGACGGAGCAGTGTGCGCCCGGCCATCTGTGGGGGCCCGGTTCCCGCTCGCTGTGGCTGCTGCATTATGTGGTGTCCGGACTGGGCCGCTTTGAGACAGGCGGCCGCAGCTATTCCGTGCACGCCGGGCAGGTTTTCGTCATCCGCCCGGAGGAAACCGCCTTTTATCAGGCGGACCGGAACGCGCCCTGGGAATACATCTGGATTGGCTTTGACTGCGGGATAGAGCCTCCCACGGCGCTGCGGCAGGACGTGATCGACGAGCCGAAATGCGGCCCGATCTTTGCCGCCGCTCTGCGCTGCGGCGAACGGGGAAGCGGGCAGGAAGCCTTTTTGTGCCAGAAGCTGTGGGAGCTGTTCGTGCTGCTGGCGGAGCCCTCCCCCGCCGCCCGCCTGCGCAGCGGGGATTACGTGGAAAGGGCGAAAACCTACCTGGAAGCGGCTTATATGCGGCCGGTTTCGGTGGCCGCGCTGGCGCGGCAGATGAATCTGGATCGCAGCTATTTCAGCAGCCTGTTTCGCCAGCAGACCGGTTTGTCCCCCCAGCAGTACCTGCTCCGTCTGCGGATGAGCCGGGGGGCGGAGCTGCTGGCGGACGGCCTGTCCCCGGCAGAGGCCGCCCTTTCCGTCGGTTATCCGGACGCCGCCGCTTTTGCCCGGATGTTCCGGCGGTCATACGGCCTGTCCCCCGCCGCCTACCAAAAACAGCAGAGAAAAGCCGGGGCGGAGGAGTAGCCACCTCTGCCCCGGCTTTACCATATTTCCAACCGTTCCGCTGTTCGCGGGACCGTGGCCCGGTCCCGGCCTCCGGTTATTCGTCCTCTTCCACCTTGTGCTCGGCAATCACCTTCTGCGCAACGTTCATCGGCGCTTCCTCATACCGGGTGAAGGCAAAGCGGTAATATCCCCGTCCCTGGGTCACGGAGCGGAGCAGGGTGGAAAAATCCCCCATTTCCGCCATCGGCACCTCGGCCTCCACGCAGGTGAGATTATCCTCCTCCGAGGGATTCATCCCCAGCACCCGGCCGCGCCGTTTGTTGATATCCCCCATGATGTCGCCGGTATTGTCGCCCGGCACATAAGCCTGCAGGGTGCCGATCGGCTCCAGCAGAACGGGGCCCGCCTGCGGGATGCCCGCCTTGTACGCCAGCGAGGCCGCTGTCTTGAAAGCCATCTCGGAGGAATCGACCGGATGATAGGAGCCGTCCGTCAGGGTGGCCTTGACCCCCACCATCGGGAAGCCGGCGAGCACGCCCTTCTTCATCGATTCGCGCAGGCCCTTTTCCACCGCAGGGAAGTAGTTTTTCGGCACTGAGCCGCCGAACACCGTCTCCTCGAACACCATGTCTTCGCTGTCGCAGGGTTCGAACTCAACCCACACGTCGCCGAACTGGCCGTGACCGC
Source organism: Candidatus Avimonas caecicola (assembly GCA_904419875.1). GTDB lineage: Bacteria > Bacillota > Clostridia > Oscillospirales > Acutalibacteraceae > Avimonas > Avimonas caecicola. The sequence goes on from CAJFTG010000013.1 coordinate 16,914, forward strand.
CCGACTGCTTCTTGTGCCGGCCCTGCACCTTGACCTTTTTGCGGATGGTCTCCCGGTAAGCGACCTTCGGCACCTCCAGCGTCACTTCCACGCCGAATTTGCTCTTGAGCTTGGAAACCACCACATCCAGATGCTGTTCCCCCAGGCCGGAAACCACCCGCTCATGGGTTTCGTGGTTATGGGTATACCCGATGGTGGGATCCTCTTCCATCAGGCGGGCCAGGCCGAAGGAAATCTTCTCCTCGTCCGCCTTGTTTTTGGCGTGCACCGCCATAGACAGGCAGGGCGCCTCAAACGCCACGCCGGGCAGGACCACCGGCCGGGCCGGCGAGCAGAGGGTGTCGCCGGTGTTGGTGCCGGCCAGCTTGGCCACCGCGCCGATGTCGCCGGCGCAGATATAGGCGGCCTCCTCCTGCTTCTTCCCGCGCACGGTAAAGACCTTGCCGATCTTCTCCTGCGCGCCGGTGCGGGTGTTGAGCAGCATGGTATCCGGCTTGACCGTCCCGCTGACCACCTTGAAATACAGCAGCTTGCCCACAAACGGGTCCACCACCGTTTTGAACACGACCGCCGCCGTCTGCGCGTCGTCGTTGACCGACAGCTCCACCGGATTGCCGTTAAGGTCGATGCCGGTCTCGCCCGCCATCGATTCCGCGTAAGGGGCCAGCCAGATCAGCCCGTTCATCAGCTGATCCACCCCTTCCATGGTAAGGGCGGAACCGCAGAATACCGGAGCGATTTCACCTTTACGCACACCGGAGGCCAGTCCCAGGATCATCTCGTCCGGGGTGAACGCCTCGCCGGAGAAATATTTTTCCATCAGCTCCTCGCTGGTTTCGGCCACCGCCTCGTTCATGGCGGTGCGCAGGCCGTCCAGTCGGTGACCCATGTCCGGGATCGGCACCTCGGCCGCCCTGCCGTCCTTATATGTATAGGCTTTGTATTCCAGCAGATTGACATAGCACTGGATTTTGCGATCCTCCACAATCGGCACCACCAACGGGCAGATCATGGGGCCGTAGGTAGTTTTCAGCTCCTCGAATACCTTGTAGAAGTCGGCGTTCTCGTTATCCATCTCATTGACGAAAAAGATCTTGGCGATCCCCTTCTTAGAGGCAGCCCTGAACGCCTTTTCCGCACCGACAGCCAGTCCGCTTTTTCCGGAAACCGTGACCACCACGCTGCCGGCGGCCCGCATCCCCTCGCTCAGCCCGCCCGAAAAATCGAAGAGCCCCGGGGTGTCCAGAATGTTGATCTTGGTGTTCTTCCATTCCAGGGGCGCCAGCGCCAGGGAAACCGATGCGCTGCGCTTGATCTCCTCCGGGTCGAAATCGCAGACCGTCGTCCCGTCCGGAACTTTGCCAAGACGGTCGGTGGTCCCGGACAAAAACAGCATCGCCTCCGCCAGGGAGGTCTTTCCCGTCCCGGCATGTCCGGCAAAGGCGACGTTGCGGATGTTTTTGGCATTGTACTGTTTCAAGTTGAGCTCTCCTTTCGTTTGGCGCGTTGGGTTAATCCGTCTGCCGCCGGCCGAAACCGGCCGAGTTTCGACGGTATTAAGCAATATTTAACAAAAACAAAAAATGATTATTCAGCTACTTTGATAATTATACCCTATCCCCGGCGACTTTTCAACTGGGAAAGGCCAATTTACAAAAAAATCACCTCGTACCACAATCCGTACGAGGTGATTTTGTCAATCCTGCATAATATTTCCTTTTTACGTTTCTTTCCGTTCCTTTACGCTTCTTATACCCGGCGAATACAGGGCAAAACCCATGAGAGGACCAGCCAGACTCCCGCGTAAGCGGCCAGAAGCAGCGCCGGGAGGAAATACCCGGTGTACAGCGACAGAACCGTGCTGAGCGCAAGCCCGAGCGCCCCGCCGACAATCTGCAAAGCGACCGCCAGATGGGATGCTCCCCGCAGACGGCGGCAGCAGGTCAATGCATAAGCAATCCCCTCCAGCCTTCCGTTGGAGGCCATCACCGCCTCGTTCTTCTCCTTTTCCTCTGCCGTCAGCTGCTCATACCGCCGGCCGGCCGGCGCGCCCATAATCTCCACATAGTACGGGTCCAGATCAAAGACGCGGCAGACCATCTCTTCCGTCACGTTGGGATCGCAGGTGCGCACTAAAAGCGTGATTCCCGCGCCTTCCAGCGCTTCCAGCGCAGCGGCAATCCCCTCGTCGGCCAGATAACTGACCACGAACATGGCGGACAGCTCGCCCGCCGTGGACAGGTACACCAGCTGGCGGTGGTCCTTGGTATACCGCGCCTCATAATCACGGGAGGGCACGTCCACGCCGTGATTCTCCAGCAGACGGCGGTTGCCGATCAGCACCCGCCGGCCGCCCACCCAGCCGGACATTCCCATATCCTGCTCGTATACCAGCGTATCCACGCTCTGCAGAATATCGGTCCGGTCCTGGATCACCCGGCGGAACACACTGGAAAGGGGACCGCCCGCCGCGATGGATACGGCCGCCGCGTCGAGGATAGCCTCGTCGATGCGGGTGCCGGAAAAGGTCTTGATGCCATGCAGCAGCACGCTTTCACTGGGGAACAGGTCGAGCGCATCCACCGCCAGGGCATGCGCACCGCCGAATTCTTCCGCCGCCCGCCATCCGGTCAGCATCGCCCCGCGGCGCAGCGCCCGGCCGGCGGCCCGCAGGAGCGGGAAATTGGTGGACGACAGGACCGCCAGCGGCGAAGAAAGGCAGAGGGCGCTGGAAAACACGGTAAAAGCGTTCATCCACGCGCTTTCCGCCTGACTGAACACCCCGTAAACGATCCCCAGCAACAGAGAGGCGGCCAGGGCGACCGGCACATACACCCGCAGCGGTCGGTCGGCCGCGTCCCCTTCATAGGAATTCTTCAGGAAATCGGTCAAAAAGCCGGTCTTTTCCAGATAGCAGACCACCGGCTCGCCCAATGCCACGGCGGAACGGCCGATTTCCACCGCCGCGCGGCTGTCATCCACCAGCCGCGCGGCGTATTTTTCCCCGCGGTAGGAAACAAACTGGAAATTCCGGCTGATCCTCAGAAGCAGCATCTGCCGGCCCAGCGCGTTCAGAAACAGCCCGAGCGCGGCGACCGGCGCCAGGAGGATCGCCCGGCCCGCCGACACCTCGCCGAGATTGAAAAACTGCGCCGCCGTGTGGAGGAGGACCGCCAGGACGGTCACGCCGACCGCACTGTCCGCGTCGGCTCTCATCCGGAACAGGGAAGCCAGCCCGCCGCCGACGGCGCGGTGATTGACAAGCGCCGCTACGCCGAGCAGAAAAAGGTTCAGCGAAACCAGAAGCGTGGCATTGAGAAGGGGCAGTTCGAACAGGCCCATGACCGCCGAAACACCCAGAAGCAGCCCGGCGATCACGCCGGTCAGCGAGAGCTGAAGCCAGCCCATCCGCCGGCGGTAGGCCAGTTCGCTGCGCACCGCCTCGGTTTCCTCATAGCTGCCGTAGTCCTCCAGCTCGTCGTCTTCAAAAACCTCCGGCTCCTCGGCGGGGTCGTTTTCCTCCTCTTCCCCCGAAAGCTTGAACGAGGTGTGAAATTTAAAATTTTCCACCTTTTTCCGCCGCTGTTCCTGCAGGCGCGCCTCCGGGTCGTCCTCCGCAGGAGCCCCCGCCGTTTTCTCCTCCGGTTCCCCGGAATCCTCGAGCAGGCTCTCCATCCGGATCTGGTCGAGGTCGTCCTCCCCCCGGAAGGTATGAAGAACAATGGTCTTGGAAAATTCCGCGGACGTTTTCGGGCGGGAGGCCCTCCCGCCGTTCCCTTCGGCCCCGCCCGGCCCTTGCGACCGCGGGACGTAAACCTTCACGTCCTTCTCTTCGTCCTCCTCTTCGTCCGCCCTGTCCGGTACGCGCGCGGGTACCGGCGGCTTTTCCGCGCGCGCCCGGCGGCGCTCCCTCTCCTGCTTCTCCTTTTCCCGCGCCTCCTCCGCCTTTTTCATCATTTCGGGAGTAACGATCACCCGCTCCGGCTTGCGTGGGGCGGCGTCCGGCTGAACAGGAGAGGGGGCCGGAAAAGGCGAAGGAGCAGCGGACGGGGCGAAACCGTGCCGCGGCGCGGCAGGCGCCCCCGCCGTATCCGACGCGCCTTCCGCCTTTTGCGGTGCGCCCACAGGCTTCGGGCGGGGAGGCGCCGGCTCCACGGGAAGGCGCTCCGGCTTTGGCGGACGGCGGACGGGCGGGAGCGGATGGGGCTCCGGTTTATTCCCCGTCCGGTCAACGGCCAGCGGTGGCTGCACAGGGGCCGTACGGGCAGAAGGCGTCTGCGCGGCGGAGACCGCCGGGGGGACGGACAGCGCGGCGGGAGATGGGACGCTCCCCGTCGTCCCCGCCGCCTCATTTCCCCGTGCCGCGGCCGGCGCCGCCCCCTGAGGCTCTCCGTCCGGCCCGGGACGCCGCTGCCGCTCCATGCGCGCCTCCTTGATGCGCCGCGCTTCCTCCAATATCTCATCCACATCGTATGCGGACGGCGGTTTTTTCGGATTTTGGGAATCCATCCAACGCTCACGCCTTTCCTCTCCTGGAATCGCGCCGCCTCACCGGGCGGCCATCCCCCGGCGCTGCCGGGAAACCTCATACAGCAGAATGCCGCAGGCAACCGAGGCATTCAGCGAAGAAATCTGCCCTGCCATCGGCAGGGACAGCATAAAGTCGCACTGCTCCTTCACCAGCCGGCCAATCCCCCGGCCCTCCGAGCCGACCACCAGCGCCAGCGGCCCCCGCAGGTCGGTCCCGCACCAGGGTTCCCCCTGCATATCCAGGCCGTAAATCCACACGCCCCGCTTTTTCAGCTCCCGAAGCGTATCCACCAGGTTGGCCGCGCGGGCGACCGGCACATATTCCACCGCGCCGGCCGAGGCTTTGTACACCGCGGGGGTAAGCCCCGCGGAACGCCGCTTGGGGACGATCACCCCATGGGCGCCGGCGGCCTCCGCCGTGCGGAGGATCGCGCCGAGGTTGTGCGGGTCCTCCAGCTCGTCGCAGACCACAAAAAAAGGCGGCTCCCCCCTGGCCTGCGCCGCCGCGAAAAGGTCGTCCAGCGAAGCATATTCCTTGCAGGCGGCCAGGGCGACAATCCCCTGATGGTTCCTTCCGCCCAGGGACTCCAGCCGGCGGGCGTCTACCTCCTTGACCGGGATCCCCCGGTCGCGGCAGCGGGCAATCAGCGCCGCGGCGCTGCCGCCGCGCTCCCCTTTCGCCACCAGGACGCTGTCGATTGCCCGCCCGGCGCGCAGCGCCTCGGAAACCGCATTGCGCCCGACAATCGCATCCTCTCCCGCTTTGCTGCGGTCGTCCCGGTGCGGACGGCCGTTGTGCCGGTCGTAATCTTCCATCGTCTTCATCCTTATTTCCAGCGAATGTTTCCCTCCGGCGGAAAGCCGGCGGCGCTCCCCGTATGCCGCGGCAGGACGGCCGCACAGGGTCGCCGTGTATCCTTTCCTGTCATTATACCATACTTCTTCGGCAAAAAGGAAGGGGGAATGCCGGGAAAAAACGGGAAAAAGCAGGAAATATGTAAAAGGCCGCCGGCCGGCCTTTTCGGAAATACCCGGCGGCGGAACCGGCCTTCCGGAAAGCCGCGTGTTTCGGCGGGGACAGACGGCGTCTGTCCCCGCGCGCTTCTTCATCCACGATGCCGCCGGCCGCCGGAGCGCCTGCCGGCGGCTTCCGGCCCCGCTTACGCCGCAAAGGGGGCGGAACCGCGTCCCGCATAGGGTTCGACGGTTCCGCCCCGCTCCATAAAGCTGCGGCTTCCTGCCCGCGCTCAATGCGCCAGCGCCATGATCAACGCGCCGGCCAACATGCCGAACAGCCCGGCCAGCCCTCCCTGAATCAGAGACCGGCGGCGGTGCTGGCGGCGGTTCCATCGCAGGCCGGTATACCCCTGCGCGCCGTCGACGACCCGGCGCGCCTCCTCGTGAAGCCGCCCCGGCTCCACGTCCGAAAACCGCGGCCGAACCACCAGCAACGCCCGTTCAAAATACTCGTTGCCGGTATCGATCACTTCAATAATCTGCCGGTTAACTCCCTTGATCATCCGCTCATCCCCATCCTGCCGTAATCGTCTGCCGCCCCGCGGCGTCCGGTTTCAGTATGGGCAGAACCCTATCCGATTATACAGCTTATACGGCAGACGCCGCCGCGATTGCCGCCGGCCGGTATCCGGGCGCCGCTTTTCCAAAGCGCCGGGTGCACAAACCACTGGATTCGACGGCGGCGCGGCCCGCCAAAGGCACCGCCTTCCAAAATGCAAAACGCTAAGCGCGGCAGGTTTTTGCCCGCCCTTTTCCAGAGGCGCGGGGCCGGGGGCGAAGCCCCCCCGCCGCATCCCGCCGGCCGCGGCCTTCAGGTTCCACCGCGCAGGAGGGCCGCCTGCGCCGGGACGTCCTTCTGTTCCGCAGGGACAGAGGCACGGAAAGCGGCTGTTCGTTTCTGCGCTTTCGGCCGTCTGAACCGCCGGCTTCTCCGCGGCGGCAAATCCACAGCCGGCGATTTCCGGGGCGCAGCCGGAGCGAAACTGTCAAAAGCCGGTCGGCCTGTAAAGCCTTGGAAATTTATTTTACTGTTTGTAAAGAGCGTGTTAACTGTGCCGGTTGTGGAAAACTCCGTGGAAAATGTGAAAAAACAGGCTGTTTACTGCGGGTTTTCCTCCGGTGGAAACTGTGCGCCGCCCCTCACTCCGGCCGGTGTGTTCCAATACAGGGGGTTGAATCCCCTTTACGTCTCCGGTCGTCCCCGGCCGGCCTTTTCTCAAGAGGGGTCGCGGGTAGTCAGCCACCAGACCGCCCGCTCAATGGAGTCCTTGGAATTCCCCCAGTCGGCGTCCTCCCCCGCGTTGCGGTAATCGAACATCCGGCAGAAATGGGACACGTCGCCCCGCAGCTCGGTCAGATAGCTGCGGCAGAGCTTTGCCGCCGCCCTGGCGAAATCCGGCGCGGCCTTTTTGCTCATCCTGGTTCCCGCCGTCTCGACCAGCAGGGAAAAATGCGGCAGACAGAGGGCGGGCTGTTCCTCGAACAGGCGGCGGAAATCCCGCTCGTTCTCCCACAGCCGGCAGACGGTGGCCAGCATCCGTTCCATCGCCCAGTCCACCTGCCGGCAGATGAAGCAGCTGCCCGACGTCTGTCCGGCGGACTGCGCCTGCTTTTTCGCGTTTTTCCCCAGGACGGGCGGCCCGGCGAAAACCTGCTTCTCCACCTCGTTGAGGTGGCTTTCCAGAATCAGCGCCACCCCGAGGCGGTTGCGTTTTTTCAGCATTTTCTGATAATGCGGATAGCAGAAGCCGAGCCGGTTCGTCTCCTGCCGCACGTCCGGCTCCATCATCGCCGCGCCGGTGATATAGTCGGTCACCCTTTCCTCCAGGGTATCGCGCATCCGGCAGATGGGGCAGCCGTCCTTCGGCTCGAACACCTCGCTGACCGGAATGCTGGTAATGTCCTCCCGCATGGGTTCCTTCATCCTTTCCTGAGCGGTCCCCCGCGGGAAGCCGCCCGCCGGGAACAGACCTGCTGAAATTTCCTTTGTCTATCATACCACAGCATGCTATAATTGTACAGAAGACGATCAGAAAGGGGAACGGCGGCGTTGGAGGTTTTGGAGGTTACGGAAAAAGCGGAAGGAATCCTGGTCGGCGGGCTATCCCTTTTCAGCCTGGAGGACACCCTGGACTGCGGGCAGTGCTTCCGCTTCCGCCGGGACGCAGACGGCTGGAGGGGCGTGGCGGGGAGCCGTCCCCTTCTCGTCCGGGAAACCGGCGAAGGAGTGTTGTTTTCCTGCACGCCGGAGGCGTTTGAATCCTTCTGGCGGGGATATTTCGACCTCGACCGGGACTATGCGGCTCTGCGGGAAAGCTATCTGGCCATGCCTGCGCTGCGGGAATGCGCCCGGTACGCCCCCGGCATCCGCGTGCTGCGTCAGGACGCATGGGAGGCGCTGATCTCCTTCATTATTTCTCAGAACAACAACGTCCGGCGGATCCAGGGGATCGTTTCCAGGCTCTGCCGGCAGTTCGGGACCCCCTGCGGCGAGGACCCCCTGGAACCCGACCGCACGGCCTATGCCTTTCCTTCCCCCGAAGCCCTGGCCGGACGGAGTGAGGACGACCTCGCCCCCCTGCGGGCGGGATGGCGGGCCGGTTATATACTGGACGCCGCCCGTCGGGTGGCTCTGGGGGAGATCGACCTGGCCGCCGTGGCCGCCCTCCCTCTGCCTGAGGCGCGCGCCCGCCTGCAGACCATCCGGGGCGTCGGCCCCAAGGTGGCGGAATGCGTGCTGCTGTACGGCATGGCCCGCATGGAGGCGTTCCCCCTCGACGTATGGATGAAACGGGCGATGAAAACCCTTTTCCCCGGCTGCACTCCCGCGGATTTCGGGGAATGCGCCGGCATCGCCCAGCAGTATATTTTCCATTACTGCCGCCGCCATCCCTCCCTGGTTCGATGAGACCGGGGAGAGACGGCCTCGTCTCGTTCCCGCGGCGGTGCAGCCCTGCGAATGGAGCGGCCGTAAAAATCCGTTTCTTTTTTTCGGGGAAAAGCAGCAGATTCCACAAACTTCTCCTCCGGGAGAGCGATAAATTTTTAACAGCTCTCCCTTCCCCCCTCTTTCCCTTTTGGGAAAAATATTGTATACTGGATTTGAATAAAAAACAGGAGGTTGATTCCCATGCCGCTTGTAAACACCAGGGAAATGTTCAAAAAAGCCTACGAAGGCGGTTATGCCATCGGCGCTTTCAATGTCAACAACATGGAAATCGTTCAGGGGATTGTGGAGGCTTGCAAGGAGCTGAACTCCCCCGTCATTCTCCAGGCCTCCGGCGGCGCCCGGAAGTACGCCCATTCCGCCTACCTGACCGCGATGGTCCAGGCCGCGGTGGAGGAAACGGGGCTGCCGATCGCCCTGCACCTCGACCATGGCAGCAGCTTTGAGCTGTGCAAGGACTGCATCGACAGCGGGTTCACCTCGGTCATGATCGACGGCTCCCACCTGCCGTATGAGGAAAACGTCGCCCTGGCCAAGCAGGTTGCGGAATACGCCCATCCCCGCAACGTGACGGTGGAAGCCGAGCTCGGCCAGCTCGCCGGCATCGAGGACGAGGTGAACGTGGACGCGGACAAGGCCAGTTATACCGACCCGGAGCAGGTGCAGGATTTCGTGACCCGCACCGGCGTGGACTCTCTGGCCATCGCCATCGGCACCAGCCACGGCGCCTACAAGTTCAAGCCCGGCCAGAAGCCGCAGCTGCGCTTCGACATCCTGCAGGAAGTGATGGATCGCCTGCCCGGCTTCCCGATCGTGCTGCACGGCGCTTCTTCGGTCATGCCGGAATATGTCGCAACGATCAACCAGTACGGCGGAAAGATGGAGGACGCCATCGGCATTCCGGAGGATATGCTCCGCAAGGCCGCCAGCATGGCCGTCTGCAAGATCAACGTGGACTCCGACCTGCGCCTGGCGATGACCGCCGGCATTCGCAAGCATCTCGGGGAGAACCCCTCCCACTTCGATCCCCGGCAGTATCTCGGCGACGGCCGCGAAGCCATCTCCGCGGTGGTCCGGCACAAAATCGAAACGGTTCTCGGCAGCGCGAACCGGGCTTGAGTTTTTTCACTGCGGTATACAGAGGGGACGGACAGCATTTTCGCTGTCCGTCCCTTTTTAGAAGTTTAATAAGAGACCCCCGGCTGTCGGTGGGTTCCTATTCCTGCGTTCGCGTGCAAAGCGTTCGCGAAATAGCCACATAATCCTTTTTTTCAGCAAATTTTGGAAAAGGAAAGTTTTTCCCCTTTTCACCGGCGGAACGGTATGCTATAATGGCGGGGACAGAGCGTGTCGCCGACCGTCTTACCATGCCCGCCGCCGTATACCAAGGCCGGATGGGACAGGCGGCAGGGCGCGCGCTTCAGCATGGGAACACAACCGGGCCGGCCGCCGCGCGGGCACAGGCCCGCTGCCGACAGATTGAAGGAGGGAATATTCGTGGCGTCACGATGGAGAAGGGGAATCGCCGCCCTGATGGCGGGCGTTTTTGCAGCCGCGCTTTGCGGCTGCGGGACGCCGCAGAAGACCACGGCCCCCGAGCCGATCCCGATTGCGGGAACCGGTACCGCCGTGGATGCCGGGGCGACCGAGTATAAGGGCACGCAGACCACCACGCCCTCCACCACCACCGGGACCTCCGAGACCGAAACCACCCAGCCCACGGAACCGACCAAGCCGGACGGCGTGGACATGACGGAGGAAGAGTGGGAAGAGTACATCAGCGAGGACCCGCAGGCTCAACGGCCGCAGGAGCCGGAAGCGCCGGTTGAGGATACGCTGCCGTCCGTGGCTCCTCCCCCCAAGCCGACCACGACCACCACCCAGGCGACGACTGCCTCGACCACCACGACCGTTACGTCCACCGGAACCAGCAGCGGCACAACCTCTTCCGGTACCGCTTCCCAAACCACCGGCGGAGAAACCGAGCCAACCTCCTCCACGTCGGCGGCCACAACAACGACCACCACCGCCGCCTCCACCCAGGCCCCTCCGAAAGACGGCTGGTATGTTAACGACGGGAAGACCTATTATTACCTGAACGGCAAACCGGTGACCGGTTACCAGACCATGGGCGGCATCCGGTATTACTTCGACGCCGACGGGGTCCTCAGCTCCAAGGTCGGCATTGACGTGTCCACCTTCCAGTCGACCATCGACTGGAACAAGGTGAAGGCCGCCGGGATCGACTTTGCGCTCATCCGCGTCGGCTTCCGCGGCTACGGAACGGCCAAGCTGATGCTGGACGTGCAGTTTGAAAAGAACATTCAGGGCGCCAACGCCGCCGGGGTGGACTGCGGGGTGTACTTTTTCACCCAAGCCATCACCGAGGAGGAAGCCCGTGAAGAAGCCCGCTACACCCTGGACGCCATCAAGGGCTATGAGGTTTCTTACCCGGTTGTCATCGACACCGAGCTGGTGGGCGACCCCAGCGCCCGCGCCAACAATCTGAGCGCTTCGGCCCGCACCAACATTGTTAACGCCTTCTGCGACGAGGTAAAGAAGAACGGGTATTATCCGATGGTTTACGCCGACAAGGGCTGGCTGACCTATAACCTGGAGGCGGCGCGCCTCACGGCCGACGTGTGGCTGGCACAGTATAACAGCACCGTCACCTATACCGGCGAGTACAAAATCTGGCAGTATACCAGCGAGGGCCGGGTCAGCGGCATCTCCACCAATGTGGATATGAACGTCGGGCTTTTCGATTACGCGGCCTATCTGCGCGAAAACGGCTGGAACAACCTGTAAACATGCAAACACAGCGACGCGGGAACACGGGAACACGGTAAGGTCAAAGAGGTCCCCCGGCCAAGCCGGGGGACCTCTTTGCTTGATTCAGTGCTTCATCCGCCATTCCCGGCGGGGGGAAAACAGGCCGAGCTCCTGATTGGCCTGCCCCTGATACTGCTCCACCAGGAGACGGCTGGCAATATCGGCATACAGCAGACCGTTTTCGCCGCAGCAAAGGGCGTAGGCGATCCGCTCCTCCTGCGGCAGGCGGCCGATGACCGGCAGGCCGTCCGCCGTCCGTCCGGCCCGGGAAGCATAAACGTAATCCGCCGTGAGCCCCCGGATGGCCGGGAACATCCCGCGCAGCTGTTTTTCCAGTTGTTCGTACCGCTTTTGCCCCGCCGAGGACAGCTCCAGCATGCCGCCCAGCCGGCCATGCTCATCCACCAGCGAGGACCCCATCCCGCCGATCAGAATACGGTTGTCCGGAGTGACGGTGAGGAACAACGAAGGTTCCTCCTGCGTGTGAATAAGGCAGGGTCCCCGCCAGCCGGGGAAGCTCTCCACCGGCTCGGTAACCAGCGTATAAACGGTGGCCGTTCGCTCCAGACCGCCGCACTGCTTGTCGGTTTCCAGCCCGGCGGCGACCACCGCATAGCGGGCATGAACCGTGTGTCCGGTGACACATTCCAGGACCACCATATCTTCACCGCAGTGATCCACCACCGAAACACCGGTATTCTCATAAATCCGCGCCCCCGCCTTCGCCGCCATGGCCGCCGCCGCGTGGGTCAGGCGGTAAGGGTCCGCCTGTGCGCCCGCTCCGCGGGAGTATACCCCGGCCTCCATCGGGAAGGAAAACTGCTCCGCCGCGTTCTGTCCGCTCAGCAGCTCGGCGTCGATTCCATTATGCAGCCGGAGGGAAAATTCCCGCCGGATAACCTCCGCCCCCTTTTTCCCCTGCGCATACCGAAGGGTATCCATCCGGCGGAAGCCGCAGTCAGTCCCGCTTTCCCGGCCGAGCGCCTCCAGACGGTCGATTGCTTCCCGGAAAAGCTTCGCCGCCGACATCGCCCGGTCGGCGCCGATCTTGTCCACCAGCTCGGTCAGGCACTCCTCTCCGTCAAGGCACATCATGCCGCTGGAAGCCGCCGTACCGCCATGGCCGATCGGTTCCGCCCCCAGCAGCACGGTGTCGCAGCCGGCTTGTGCAAAGCGGAGGGCGCAGAGCACGGCGGTCAGCCCGCCGCCGATCACCGCCACCTCGCAATCGATGTCCTGAGACAGCCAGGGATACTGCGCCGGCGCTTCCGCCGCTGCCGTCCAGAAGACCGCCTTTGTCGTCTTTTTGATCATGTTGACCTTTCCTTTCCCGAATGGTTTTCCATTTGCCGTTCCCATGCGGTTTGCTGTGATTCCCCGCGGGGCATTTTGCTTTTCATGGATTTTGTTGTTAGTTTGCTTAATACGCTTTTCGATATGCAGGAAAAGTAAAACAAATCCTGTTTTGCAAGAGGAAGCTGTTTTGTAATCGGGCGCGGCACCGGATGTCTGCTTAAAGCGTGCCGCCCCGGCAAGAGCGTGCGCCGGGGAGACAGCCTCCTTGCCGGCCATACCCGCTGCTTTGCCATTAGCGGCAGACAGGCGCAAAAACAAAGCGGCCGCCGGGAGATTTACTCCCACGCGGCCGCTTTGCTTTCGCGCCAATATTGTTTATGTAAGCAGTTTGTTGATTTCATCCCGGAAGCTGGTGATATCTTTGAACTGCCGGTACACCGAAGCGAAGCGCACATAGGCGACCTCGTCGATCTGCTTGAGCTTCTCCATCGCGTATTCCCCGACCCGCAGGGAGGTCACCTCGCGGTCCAGGGAATTTTGGAGAGCGGCCTCAATCTCGTCCACCGCCTTTTCCAGCGTTTCAATCGAAACCGGGCGTTTTTCGCAGGCGCGCAGCAGGCCGTTAAACAGCTTCTGCCGGTCGAACGGCTCCCTTGTCTTATCCTTTTTCACCACAATGATCGGCAGACTTTCGATGATTTCATAGGTGGTAAAGCGCTTGGCGCAGTTGAGGCATTCCCGGCGGCGGCGGATACGGGACCCCTCGTCGGTCGGACGGGAGTCAATCACTTTGCTTTCCGTATATCCGCAGAAAGGGCACTTCACGCGGATTTCTTCCCCCTTTTGGCGGCGTCCACAGGCATCCACACAACAACGCCGCAATCCTGTCTTTTCCCGGTATAGGAATAGTATAGCATATCAAAAGGGGAATGTGCAAGAAGCGACGACGAGATTTTTCACGTCATCGGTAAGCCGTAGATCTCGCCCAGATAATCGTCGGCCAGGTCTGCAAGATATTCCGGCGGGAAATCCCTGCCGGCCAGGCGTTCCAAAAACCGGCGGGCATCCTCTTCGCGGTCACAAAAATCGGGCAATACAGCCTCCCGACCGTCCGAAAACAAAATGCGGAACCCCCAAACATTGGCCGGGCCGCCTTCCCCTGCGCTTTCCCAGACCGATTTTCTCAACTCTGTGCCGACCACCGCCGCACTCCGCGTGGTCTGCTGTGCCGGACTTTCCCCTTTTTCCATGCTTATCCTCTTCCCCTCTGTTTTTTGTCTAAAATTCCCCTCTACTCACTTGAAATAAGCGCCTCAATGTTTGAACGTTGTGCAGAATGAACACAAAGGCTGCTCCTTATTATACCATTCCCGGGTAGGAAGTCAATCTCGTTATATGGAATATATATAATCGGAAAGAAGGCGGAAAAGGGGAAAATTTCCCCCTTTACGGTTCCAGCAATTGCTCCAGAAACCGGCGTCCCCGAACCAGATCGGACGGCGCGCCGAAATTCTCCCTGTACAGCTCCAGAATCCAGCTTCCCTGAAAGCCGTGTGACCGCATTTGGGCGAGCAGGACGGCAAAGTCGTTTTCCCCCTGCCCGGGGATCAGGCAGTCCCGGTTTTTCCCCTGATCGCTGATGTGGACGTGGCACAGCCCCTCCCCCATGGCGTCGAGCACGGCCGCCGGCTCCAGTCCGCAGCGGGCGCACTGCTTGCTGTCAAAAACGAAACGGGCCTTGCCTCCCAGCCGTTCCCTCATCCGGCGCAGAAATCCCGGGTCCCCCGAACGGAAACGGACCACATTTTCCTGCAGAAGGGTGACCCCCTGCGCGCGGCCAAGGTCGTACAGCTCCTCATACCGGGCGAACACCTCCTCCTCCGGCAGGACGCCGCCTTCCCGGTCGCCGTGAACGACGACATAGCGGGCGCCGGCCAGCGCCGCCGCCTCAAAAAGCCGCCGGTAATGCTCCCGTCCGTCCTCAAAGCGGCGCCGGTAGGCGGAAAAAAGCAGATACGGATCCGTCCCCGCCGTATAGGAATGCAGCGACAGGATTTCCCCTCCCGCCCGTTCCGCCCGGCGATGCAGTTCCCGCGCAAAGGCGGGCGCCGTCTCCGATTCCGTGTTGACAAACACCTCCAGCGTGCGGAAACCCAGGTCCAGCAGCACGTCAAGAGCCCCCTCGGTGTGCAGCGGGTACAGGTTGGATGTGGAAGCGCCGATTTTCATATGCAAGCTCCCTTCTGCGGGACCGGCGGCCGGACTGGCAATTTTTTTGCATTGAGACGGCCGGCCGCCCTGTGATATACTGAGCATGACGAGAACATACGGGGAGGCCCCCTCCCCGCTTCTCTTGCTTATCATACCCCGCAGCGGGCGGAAAGGCAAGACGCCGGCTTTTTCCAGCGTGAAAAAGTGCGGCGGCCTCCGCGCTTTTTTCGCCGTAAAAGGACGGTTTTTCGGATGAAATTCATAAAAGACTGTATTCACGAACTGAAGGGCCTCCATCCCCTTTCCCGCGACATTCTGCGTGGCTCAGCACAATTTGCCGTTCTGCTCGCGCTGTTCGGCGCCGTGCTGGAACGAACCGCCGTATACACGCCGGATATCCTGGAAAGCCTCCGGTATGCGCAGGCGGCGGTGGAAACCGCGCCGGCCCTGCTCCTTGCCGGCGTGGCATGCGCCCTGGCCGCCGACCTTGGTCTGCGAAAAAAAGCGGCGGAGCGGCCGGCGGGGAAGAAGGGGGACGGCACAAAACAGGCCGAAAAGAAAACCGGGAGGAAGCCGGACGACGGCTCCCCGCCGGACGACCGTATCGGCCCGTCGGATAAATAAATAGCCCTTTTCCGGGAAGCGTATTAACGACGCTTCCCTTTATTTTTTGGCTTGACATATACCCCTATAGGGTATATTATAGAAACAAGATACCCTATAGGGGTATATGTTTTCCTTTGCTGCAAAGAAGAAAACACCGGATCCCCGCGAATCACGCCCAAGGAGGCTTTGCCATGAAGGAGGCTATGCCATGAAGGAAGAAGTTTACAGCGTGGAGGGAATGACCTGCGCCGCCTGCTCCAGCGCGGTGGAACGGGTCACCCGCCGGCTGGACGGCGTCCAGCGCAGCGATGTCAACCTGACCACCGGCCGGCTGACCATTGCCTACGACGAGGCAAAGGTCTCCCCCGACCTGATTATGCAGAAGGTGACAAAGGCGGGCTTCGGCATCGCGCCCTACGCACCGCCGAAGAAGGGAGAGCCGCCGGCGAAAGCGAAAAAGAAAGCCGACCCCGACGGCCGCCGGGAACGCCGCTCCCTGGCCGCGGCGATTATCCTGTCCGTGCTGCTGCTCTATATTTCCATGGGGCAGATGTTCGCCTATAAGCTGCCGATCCCCGCCTTCCTCGACCCGGCGGTTTCCCCCACCAATTACGCGCTCACCCAGCTCCTGCTCACCATCCCGATCCTGTACCTGGGCCGGCGGTTCTTTATCAACGGCTTCAAGGCTCTGTTTCATCGCAATCCCAATATGGATTCCCTGGTGGCGATCGGGAGCGGCTGCTCGTTCCTGTACAGCCTGTATCTGACCTACCAGCTTCCGTGGAACCCGATGCATGTGCACCATCTGTA
This sequence comes from Candidatus Avimonas caecicola, assembly GCA_904419875.1. Classification (GTDB taxonomy): domain Bacteria; phylum Bacillota; class Clostridia; order Oscillospirales; family Acutalibacteraceae; genus Avimonas; species Avimonas caecicola. Next base: position 33,163 of record CAJFTG010000013.1, read on the forward strand.
TTATGAGTCCGCCGCGGTGGTCATCACTTTCATCATGGTCGGCAAGTATCTGGAGGCCGGCAGCAAACGCAAAACCAAGGGGGCGATCGAAAAGCTGATGGCGCTCGCCCCCGACACCGCCCTGCTGCTGGACGGCGACGCCGTCCGGGAGGTGCCCTCCGGCGCCCTCAAGCCGGGGGACCTCATCCTGGTCCGCCCCGGCGCACGCATCCCTCTGGACGGAACCGTGGTGCAGGGAGAAAGCGGCGTGGACGAATCCATGCTGACCGGGGAAAGCATGCCGGTGGAAAAGGCGCCGGGAAGCAACGTCATCGGCGGCAGCGTCAACTATAACGGCGCGCTGCGGGTGCGGGTCGACCGGGTGGGCGAGGACACCACCCTGTCCAAGATCATCCGAATCATGGAGGACGCGCAGGGCCGCAAAGCCCCGATTTCCAAAATTGCGGACAGGGTAGCCGGCGTGTTTGTGCCGGTGGTCATGGCGATCGCCGTGATCGCATCCGTCCTTTGGGCGATTGCGGGGAAGGATGCGGAATATGTGCTCCGCGTTTTCACCTCGGTGCTGGTGATCGCCTGCCCCTGTGCCCTCGGCCTGGCCACCCCTACCGCCATCATGGTGGGAACGGGGCTCGGAGCGGCCAACGGCATCCTGGTCCGCAGCGGGGAGGCGCTGGAGCGCCTGCACAGCGTGACCGCTGTGCTGCTGGACAAGACCGGCACCATCACCGAGGGGAAGCCGGCCGTCACCGACATCCTTGCCGCCGGCGATGAAAGCGAGCTGCTTTCCCTGGCCGCGGCGGCGGAGTCGATGTCCGACCATCCGCTGGCCAAGGCGGTGCGGAACCGGGCGGAGGAGCAGGGGCTCGCCTCCCTGCCGGCCGTCGCCTCCTCCGACAACCTTTCGGGCCGGGGCATCCGGGCGCAGCTGGAGGACGGCCGCTATGTCCTGGTCGGGAGCCTCCGGCTGATGGAGGAAAGCGGCGTCTCCTGCGCCGCTTTCCGGGAAGAGGCGGACCGCCTGGCCGCGGCGGGGCGCACGCTGCTGTTCGTCGCGGCGGACGGTGCGGCGCTGGGCGTGCTGGGGGTAGCCGATGTGGTCAAGCCCACCAGCGCGCAGGCTGTCCGGCGGCTGCACGAAGCGGGGAAAAAGGTGGTCATGCTCACCGGCGACAACCGGGCCGCCGCCGAGCAGATCGGCCGGCAGGTCGGCGCGGACGAGGTCATTGCCGAAGTCCTGCCGGAGGATAAGGCGGCGATCGTGCGCAAGCACCAGCAGGCCGGCGAGGTTGTGCTGATGGTGGGCGACGGGATCAACGACGCGCCGGCCCTGGTGCAGGCCGACGTAGGGGCCGCCATCGGCGCAGGCAGCGACATCGCCATTGAAGCCGGCGACGTGGTGCTGATGAAATCCGACCTGAACGATGTGGCCCGGGCCATCCACCTAAGCCGCCTGACCCTGCGGAATATCAAGCAGAACCTGTTCTGGGCCTTCTGCTACAATACCATTGGGATCCCGATTGCCGCCGGGCTGCTGGCCCTGTTCGGCGGCCCGCTGCTCGACCCGATGTTCGCCGGGCTTGCCATGTCGCTCAGCTCGGTGTGCGTGGTTACCAATGCTCTGCGCTTAAGGGGGAAGAAGCTGTAATGGAATGCGCATGCGACAAAGTCTGTTCCGATTGCAAGCGGAAGATCCGCCCGGAGTCCGAGATGCGGGACATGGTCAACCGCCTGAACCGGATTGAGGGCCAGGTGCGCGGAATCCGGGGGATGGTGGAGAAAAGCGCCTATTGCGTGGATATCCTGACCCAGGTTTCCGCCGTGCAGGCGGCGCTCAACGCCTTCAGCAAGGCGCTGCTCAGCGAGCACATCAAGACCTGCGTGGTGGACGACATCCGCGCCGGCCGGGATGAGGTGGTGGACGAGCTGCTCGCCACCCTGCAGAAGATGATGAAATAGGCGGACGGGAACGCCGCCTCCGTTTACGCCGTTCTCAGCGGCAGGCCCGCGCGGAATGCCGGTTCCGGCTTCGCGCCGCCTTCCCGCTGAAAAAATAGAAAGGATGAAGCGTTATGACCACCCTGCATGTCGAGGAAATGCACTGCGCCAAATGCGTGGAGCGGATCACCAAGGCCCTCACCGCCGCCGGACTGGATTTCACCGTTTCTTTGGAGGATAAGACCGTGACGGTCAACGGCTGCGATCACTGCGTCCGGACGGCGGTCGAAGAGCTCGACGACCTCGGCTTTACCGCCACAAAGGCGGAATGACCGCGCAATAACCCCAAAAAACGGAGGGACGCCGACAGCGTCCCTCCGTTTTTGGGTTCTTTGCAATTCCGTCCGATTATTTGAAATACACCGCTTCGCCCGTCTTGGAGGAAGTGTAGATCGCCTCCAGAATCTGCGTGACCACAAACGCCTGCTCGGGCAGAACGACCGGGTCCTTATCCTCCAGAATGCTGTCCAGCCAGAGCTTGCACTCCAGATCGGATTCGCTCATCGCCTGGCCGCCCTCATAGAAGGCGACGCCCCCCGCCTGGAGGTTGGGGGTAATGGTGGTCTGATACCCCAAATCCACCTTATTCACCCGCAGGCCGCCGATCATATCGGCGCCGCCCAGCGTGCCGCACAGGGTGGTCTGCGCTTCCCGTACATCCAGGGTATTCAGCGCCCAGCTGGATTCCAGCATGACGGTCGCGCCGTTTTCCATGGTGACCATGCCGAAGGCGGAATCCTCCACCGTGAATTTCTCCGGGTCCCAGTCGCCCCAGGCGTTGCCGGTTTCGGTCTGCTGGCCCAGCTTCTTGAACGCCATGCCGAGCACGGCCTTGGGCTTGTAGTTGTTCATCATCCAGAGCGTCAGGTCCAGCGCGTGGGTGCCAATGTCGATCAGCGGGCCGCCGCCCTGCTCGTACTCATTGAGAAACACGCCCCAGGTCGGCACCGCGCGGCGGCGGATGGCGTGCGCCTTGCTGAAATAAATCTCGCCCAGGTCCCCGCGCTCCACATACCGCTTCATCAGCCGGCTGTCCGGGCGGAAACGGTTCTGATAGCCGATCGTCAGCTTCTTGCCCGACTTTTTGGCCGCATCCAGCATCTTCTGCGCATCGGCCACCGTCTTGGCCATCGGCTTTTCACACATGACATGCTTGCCGGCCTCCAGCGCCGCAACCGAAATCTCGCAGTGGCTGCGGTTCGGCGTGCAGACATGCACCACGTCGATGGTTTTGTCCTCCATCATCTCATGGTAGTCGGTCATCACCTTCGCGCCGGGGACGCCGTATTCCTTCGCCGCCGCTTCCGCCCGCTCTACGATCAGATCGCAGAACGCGACCAGCTCCACGCGGTCGGACTGATGGGACAGCGCGGGAAGGTGTTTGCCGTTGGCAATGCCGCCGCAGCCGACGATGCCGATTCTCAACTTTTCCATATGTAATCCGCCTTTCCTGTTTTTTCCGCCGCTTCCCCGCCGTGGCGGGCCCGACGGCAATTTTACCCCGGCCGTGGGTATAAAATCTACAAAAGACAAAGTAATCATACCGGGTTTTGTATCGGACGGCAATCCCTTTTTTTGCGCATTTTTCTAAACAATTTTTTGATTATGCCTGTATCGCCCTTCCAAAGCCCATTTTCTTTCCCAAAACATTATGATATACTGATTCTCGTGAAAAGGCATACCGCAAGGAGGCGGAACGATGTCCGTATACTGGTCGGCGTAAGTTCAGGAGCCGGAGAAGCCTTGCCGCTCGCGGGCCCTTTGTTTCCGCGGCGACAATAAAGAGGAATGGCTCCGCCTCCTCGGCGCGCGGGAAACCCGCCGGATTCTGGAGGGGGCTGCGGCAGCGGCCTTTTCTGCCGCCGGCTCAAAGCCCGCCTTCCGACGGCCGAGGTGACCGGCCCGGACCGGGACGCCGGCCATCTCGCCTGTGCGCGGGCCGGGACAAGGGAGCAGGGGCTCGCCTGCCGCTTTGCGCGGGGAAAGGCCGAGCGGCTTCCTTATGAAAACGCCGCGTTTGATTTGTGCTTACATATACGGTGATGAACTTCTGCGGGCCGCCCGCCTCCCTTTCCGAACAGCAGCGGGTGTTTCAGCCGGGCGGACGGCATCGCCGTACCCCACGGCCCGCCCCGACGGGGCGGAAACTGGCTGCCGCCGGAGGAAAGAAAGGGAAAGGCGCTGTCCGGCCGCCGGCAGGCCGCCGTGAAAAACAACCCGCTTCACCGGATTCCACAGTAACCCTGGAGCGTGGAGCAAACCTGCCGGCTGCTCGCCGACCTGGGCTTTTGCGGCGGATTCCCTGGCGGTTGTCTCTCATTCGCCGGACAGCGCCGATATCCCTGTTGAACGGGCGGAAGCACCGCTTCACGAGCCACGGACTGCCGCGCTTTGCGGCGCCGCCAAAGCGCGGCGGCCGGCGCCGAACGCCCTGAGCAAAGAGGAATGCCGCTTGCTGAACGAACAGATTCCCCGGCCGTACCGCCGGGGCGGCCGGCATTGAAAATGCAAGGTTGCGTCGTCCTCGCGGTAACCGGCCGCAAATCTACCAATGCCGCGGGGCAAGGACGGCCCCATACCATCGTGAAAGGCGGAGAAACATGGCGAAAACAATCTGGGTGGGGATGAGCGGCGGCGTAGACAGTTCGGCAGCCGCCGCCCTTCTGCTGGAGCAGGGCTTCCGGGTGACCGGCGTCACCCTGCGCCTGCGCCCGCAAGGAGCGGAGCCGGACATCGAGGACGCGCGGCAGGTCTGCCGGGCGCTGGGGATCGAGCATCGGGTGCTGGACTTCACCGGTCCCTTCCGCCGCCTCGTGATGGACGATTTTGTCCGGGAATACCTGCACGGACGGACCCCCAACCCCTGCGTGCGGTGCAACCGGGCCATCAAATTCGGCGCGATGCTGGACGCAGCGCTGGAAAACGGGGCGGACGGCATCGCCACCGGGCATTACGCCCGGGTGGAACGGGACCCGGGCAGCGGGCGGTATCTCCTCTACCGCACCCCCTCCAAAAAGGACCAGAGCTATGTGCTGTACGGACTGACGCAGCGCCAGCTTTCCCACACTCTTTTCCCGGTGACGGGGCTGGAAAAGGAGGCGGTGCGGGAAATCGCGCGGAAATACGGCCTGCCGGTGGCCTCCAAGGGGGACAGCATGGAGATCTGTTTTGTTCCGGACGACTGCCATCCCCGGTTTATTGAGGAATATACCGGCCGGGCGCTCCGTCCGGGCAATTTTGTGGACGAACAGGGCCGCGTGCTCGGCCGGCATCAGGGGATCGCGCGGTATACGGTCGGCCAGCGGAAAGGGCTGGGCGTTGCCTTTGGCCGGCCGATGTACGTGGTGCGCATCGACGCGGGCAGCAACGAGGTGGTGCTGGGCGAAGAGGGGCGGCAGCTTTCCTCCTCCCTGACGGCCGGAGAGATGAACTATATTCCCTTCGACCCGCCCGTCTCGCCGCTGCGGGTGCAGGCAAAAATCCGGTATCAGGCCCCTCCCGCCGACGCTCTGCTGTACCCGCTGGGTCCCGACACCGCCCGCCTGGAATTCGACCGCCCCCAGCGTTCGGTCACACCGGGGCAGTCGGTGGTGCTGTACGACGGCGACCTGGTTGTGGGCGGGGGTGTGATCCGCCTTGGATAAGGCGGAAACGCGCCCTGCGCACAATCCGGAGCTTTGTGCAAATCCCCTTCCCCGCCGCAGAACCCACAGGTAAAGCAAAGGCTGTCAAGGCTCCGCATGGCGGGCCGCCTGCCGAGGCGCCTTCCCCGGGTTCCTGCCCTTACCACAGATCATGGCGTCCGCGCCGGGTCGGTTATTTTTCCAGGCTGCCGGCCCGGCCGCTTTCCCGGCCGCTTTCCCGTCCTCCTTCCCCGTATCCGCTATAATGTACGGAGCCGGAGGGCTCCGGCGGGTGAGCATCGTACAGACCCGCCCCTTCCGTTTTCCCGTGGTTTCCCCGTGCACGCGGGCAGCGTAAGCATTGAACAGCGCCGGCTGGATGGGATCGGCCGCCTGACGTCGAATACCCGTCGGCCCCTGCCTTCCGCCGCAGCCGGGCGGCGGGGATGGCGCCGGGGATCCCCTGCCGGCAATAGGACATCCGAATGTCCAGCCAGCCGCGCCGCTTCGCGCAGGTCCACCAGCGGTTCGTCGGCCTCGCCCAGGCCGTCCGGCTCCCCCGCAAACGGCCCGGAGAGGAATGGGAGAGATTCCGATTCCGGACTGCTCTCCGCGGCCGCCTGCCGCAGCCGGGCGGCGGGCATTCGTCAGGCTGGCAGTTAAAAACCGGCTTGTCACACAGGCGATTCCCTGTTATGATAAAAGGAAACAATCCGAAGCGACACGGATAAAAAGGAAGCGGTACATTTCATGGATGGGACAATCCAGGCGCAGCCAATGAATAAAAGCGATTATTTTTACTCTTTACCGTCGGAACTGATCGCCCAGGAGCCGGTGGAGCCGCGGGACCACTCCCGTCTGCTGGTGATGGACCGCCGCAGCGGCTCGCTGCGAGACCGGCATTTTTATGATCTGACGGATTTTCTTAAACCCGGCGACTGCCTGATTCTCAACGACTCCCGGGTGCTTCCCGCCCGGCTCTACGGTCAGAAAAAGGATACCGGCGCCGCGGTCGAGCTGCTTTTGCTCCACCCACGGGGGGAGAACCGCTGGGAGGTCCTTGCCGGCCCCGGGAGGCGGGCGAAGCCGGGCAATATCCTGACCTTCGCCGGCGGCCTGCTGGAGGCGGAGGTCCTCGAGGTGGTGGAGGAAGGGAACCGCCTGGTGGAATTCCGTTATGAGGGAAACTTTTATCATCTGCTGGAGCAGATCGGAAAAATGCCGCTTCCGCACTATATCACCCACCCGCTGGCGGATAACGAACGCTACCAGACGGTTTATTCCCGCGAGCCGGGAAGCGCGGCCGCCCCGACGGCGGGACTGCATTTTACGCCGCAGCTGCTCGAACAGGTTCGTATGCAGGGGGTGGAGGTCGGTTTTGTAACCCTCCATGTCGGCCTGGGGACATTCCGTCCCGTAAAGGAGGAGAAGATCACCGACCATAAAATGCATTCCGAGCATTACGAGCTGTCACCGGAAACGGCGGCGATGGTCAACCGCACCAAAGCCAGGGGCGGGCGGGTGATCGCCGTCGGGACCACCAGCTGCCGGACCCTCGAAAGCGTCGGCATGACCAACGGCCGGATCGAGCCGGCGGAGGGCTGGACAAGCATCTTTATCTACCCCGGCTATCGGTTCCAGGTGCTGGACGGCCTGCTGACAAATTTCCATCTGCCGGAAAGCACGCTGATTATGCTGGTCAGCGCCTTTGCGGGGTATGCGCATACGATGTCTGCCTACGACCATGCGGTGAAGCAGCGTTATCGTTTTTTCAGCTTTGGGGACGCCATGCTCGTGCTATGAGCCGTCCGGTTCACCCCTTTGCTTCGCCTTGGAAAGGAGCGGGAATCCAGGATGAAAATAGAGGTAATCCTTCTCTGCCACGGCGCCTCCCCCGGCGGCACGGACAGACGGTATGCCGGACAGACCGCCAACCAGCCGCTGAGCGAACGGGGAAAAAGGGAGCTGCTGAGCCGGAAAGCGCACGGAGCCTATCCCCCGGCGGAAGCGCTGTACGTCAGCCCTCTCAGCCGCTGCACGGAAACGGCCCGGCTGCTGTACCCCATGCTGGTGCCGGTGATTCTCCCGTCTCTGGCGGAATTGGATGTCGGCAGCTTTGAAGGGAAAACATACGAACAGCTGAAGGACGACCCGAGCTATCAACGCTGGCGCGAAACAGGGGGAAGGGCCGCCCCGCCCGGCGGAGAAAGCGGAGAGGCGTTTGCGCAGCGGCTGCTCGGCGCAATGCGCCAGATTGCGGCGGACTCGCGCAGCGGGGCGTTTCATTCCGCTGCGGTAATCACTCACAGCAGCTGCATCAGGACGCTGGCGGCGCGGCTTTGCCCGCCGGCGGAATCCGGGGCGGACGGATACGGCGGCCGTCCCGTCTCCAGCGGCGGCGGCTATCGGGTAAAAATGGACGCCGACAGCCTGCGGTTCGACAATATTTTTTCCTTGTAAAGGAAATATCTTGTCAAAAATTGCCGGATATGCTATACTATGAAATATCCTTTACTATAATGGGTATTCTTGTTATATCCCCGGTATCTTTTAAAGTTTTGCAGGAACAGGAAACGGCAACGGGAGGTGACGCCATGGCGGGCGGTTTTCCGCTGTATATCGATCTGAAGGGCAATAACTGCACCGTGTTCGGCGGCGGCCGCGCAGCGGCGGCCCGCGTCGCTACGCTGCTGGACTTCGGGGCGAAAATCACGGTAATCAGCCCGGAGCTGTGCGAGGAGCTCCGCCGCCTGGATGAAGAGGGACGCATCCGCTACATCCCCCGCCGCTATTACCGGGGGGATTGCACCTCAAGCTATTTGTGCGTGGCGGCCACCAATAACGACGCCGTAAATATCGCCATTTCCGACGAATGCAAGGCCAAGTCCATCGCGGTCAACGTGCTCTCCCCCGCCGCTTTCGGTACCTTCCGCTTTCCCGCGGTGGTGACGCGGGAAGGCCTCACTGTTTCCGTGGCCGGCGATCCGGACCGTCCGGACCAGGCGGCTGTGGACCTGATGTGCGCGGAGATCGCCCATCGTTTTCCGGAAATGTACGAGGAGGTGCGGCGTCGGAAGGAGGCTCTTCTCCAGGGCGCGCGCCCCGAAGAATGACCGGCCGCTTTGCGGGCACCGAAAGGTTCCTCTTGACAAAGCGGCGGTTTCGTGCTAATCTTCATAATAGCTTATACAGGGAATTAGGAAATCAGTGAATCAGGAATAAAGGAAAAACGTTGACAGAGACAGTAGGTTTTTACCAAACGTCGCAGCGAGCCGGGGAGGGTGCAAGCCCGGTACCAGTCGGTAGAAACGGAAAATCCCTCTGGAGTTGCCCGCTGAACACGCATTGGCTGCGTCAGTAGGCGGTGCCGGCTTTCCGCCGTTATCGGAACGCATATGTTGGTATGTCGTAATGGGTGGTACAGCGAAGCGCGCCTTCGTCCCGTTTTACGGGGCGGGGCGTTTTTTCATGCAATGACCGGCAATCGTATATTATCGTATATTTAGGAAAGGCAGTGGAAGCGGCCATGTATAAAAAGGTGTCGACCAATTTGAATTTTGTGGAACGGGAAAAGGAAACGGAGAAATTCTGGCGGGAGCACCGCATTTTTGAGAAAAGCATGGAGGAGCGTGAGGGAAGGCCTGCCTACACCTTCTACGACGGCCCGCCGACGGCAAACGGGAAGCCGCACATCGGCCACGTTCTCACCCGCGTAATCAAGGACATGATCCCGCGTTACAGGACCATGAAAGGCTACATGGTCCCGCGCAAAGCGGGATGGGACACGCACGGTCTGCCGGTCGAGCTGGAGGTGGAAAAGCTTCTGCACATTAACGGCAAGGAGCAGATCGAGGCCTACGGCCTGGAGCCTTTTATTGAAAAATGCAAGGAAAGCGTATGGAAATACAAGGGGATGTGGGAGGATTTCTCCCAGACCGTGGGTTTCTGGGCGGATATGGAGCATCCCTATGTCACCTACCATAACGATTTCATTGAATCCGAATGGTGGGCGCTTAAGCAGATTTGGGAACGCGGTCTGCTGTACAAAGGCTTCAAAATCGTCCCCTACTGCCCCCGCTGCGGCACGCCGCTGTCCAGCCACGAGGTGGCGCAGGGCTACAAGGACGTTAAGGAGCGTTCCGCCATCGCCAAATTCAAGGTGAAGGGGCCGCTGGCCGCCGACGGCGACGTGTATATCCTTGCCTGGACCACCACCCCCTGGACGCTGCCCTCCAACGTTGCCCTGTGCGTTAATCCGACCGAGGAGTACGTCAAGGTCCGCTGCGGTGAGGAAACGTATATTCTGGCCGGCGCCCTGGCCCCCTCTGTGCTCGGCGGGGAGTATACCGTGCTGGAAACCTACCGCGGGTCCGATTTGGAAAATACGGAATATGAGCCGCTGTTCGATTTTGTCCGCCCGAAAGAAAAATGCTGGTATGTGGTGTGCGACGCCTATGTCACCCTGACCGACGGCACCGGCGTCGTCCATACCGCCCCCGCCTTCGGTGAGGACGACGCCAAGGTCGGGCGCCGATACGGCCTCCCCTTCGTCCAGCTGGTGGACGGCAAGGGACAGATGACCGAAGAGACCCTCTGGCCCGGCATGTTCTGCAAGGACGCGGACAAGGAAGTGCTGAAAAACCTGAAGGAGCGCGGCCTGCTGTTCTCCGCTCCGGTGTTCGAGCACAGCTATCCCTTCTGCTGGCGGTGCGACACCCCCCTGATCTACTATGCGCGGGAGAGCTGGTTCATCAATATGACCGCCGTCAAGGACGACTTGATCCGCAACAACAACACCGTGAACTGGATGCCCGAAAGCATCGGCAAGGGGCGTTTCGGCGACTGGCTGGAAAATGTGCAGGACTGGGGCATCAGCCGGAACCGCTACTGGGGCACGCCGCTGAACATCTGGGTATGCGAATGCGGTCATCAGCACGCGGTGGGAAGCATTGCGGAACTCAAGGAGCTTTCGGACAACTGCCCGGACGGTCTCGAACTCCACCGCCCCTATGTGGACGCGGTCACCATCCGCTGCCCGCAGTGCGGCAAGCCGATGACCCGCACACCGGAGGTGATCGACTGCTGGTTCGATTCCGGTTCCATGCCCTTTGCCCAGCATCATTATCCCTTTGAAAACAAGGAGCTGTTCGAGCAGCAGTTCCCCGCCGACTTCATCTCCGAGGCGGTGGACCAGACGCGCGGATGGTTCTACTCCCTGCTGGCTATTTCCACCCTGCTGTTCAACCGGGCGCCTTATCGCAACGTGATTGTGCTCGGCCACGTGCAGGATGAAAACGGGCAGAAAATGTCCAAATCCAAGGGAAACGCGGTAGATCCCTTTGAAGCGCTCGCCACTTACGGCGCGGATGCCATCCGCTGGTACTTTTACTCCAATTCCGCCCCCTGGCTGCCCAACCGCTTCCACGGCAAGGCCGTGCAGGAGGGGCAAAGGAAGTTCCTTTCCACCCTTTGGAATACGTACGCCTTTTTCGTGCTGTACGCCAACATCGACCATTTTGACGCCACGCGGTATTCGCTGGACGAGGCGAAGCTCACCGTGATGGATAAATGGCTTCTCAGCCGGCTGAACTCCCTCATTCTGGAGGTGGACGGCGACCTGAACGATTACAAAATCCCCGAAACCGCCCGCGCCCTGCAGGATTTTGTGGATGAGCTCAGCAACTGGTACGTCCGCCGCGGGCGCGAACGGTATTGGGGCAAAGGGATGACCGACGACAAGGTCGCCGCCTACATGACCCTGTACACCGCCCTGGTTACCCTGTCCAAGTTGGCCGCTCCGATGATCCCTTTCATGACGGAGGAAATCTACCGCAACCTTGTCTGCTCGATCGATTCGTCCGCACCGGAAAGCGTGCATCTCTGCGATTTCCCGACCGCGGACGAAAGCCGCATCGACAAAGCGCTGGAAGAGGATATGCAGGAGGTGCTGCAGGTCGTCACCCTCGGCCGGGCGGCACGGAACACGGCTGGCCTCAAGAACCGCCAGCCGCTCGCCAAGCTGTTCGTCATGGCGGACCAGCCCTTGGACACCCTGTATCGGGACATCGTAAAAGAAGAATTAAATGTAAAGGATATTGACTTCACGGATGATGTTTCCCAATTTACCGTGTATACCTTTAAACCACAGCTCAAGCTGCTTGGCCAGAAGTACGGAAAGCGGTTAGGAGAGATTCGGAGCGCGCTGTCATCTCTGGACGGCGGGGCGGCGAAACGGGAGTTGGAGCAAAACGGTGTACTGGCCCTCCCCCTTACAGATGGGGAAATTTCCCTTACGCCGGAAGAACTGCTGATCGAAGCGGCTCCCAAGCCCGGGTTTGCCACCGAAAGCGACCGCGGCGTCACGGTGGTGCTGGATACCACCCTCACCGACGCACTGATTGAGGAAGGTTTCGTGCGCGAGATCATCAGCAAAATCCAGTCCATGCGAAAAGAGGCCGATTTCAACGTCACCGACCACATCGCCGTTTATCAGACGGGCAGCGAGAAGATCGCCCGCCTGCTGACGGACAATCAGGCGGCGATCGCCGGCGACGTGCTGGCCGGGGAATTCCATGTGGCCGAGATGGACGGCTTCACCATGGATTGGGATATCAATGGCGAAAAGACGACTCTTGGCGTCAAGGTCATCGATGTGACCGATTAATCTATCACTTTCCGGCGGTGCTTTGGGGCGAATACGATGGGAGATTTTTAAGAAGAACGCAGCGGAAAAACGAGGGCCGGCCCGATTGGGCCGGCCCTCGTTTTTTACTTTCCGGGCATTGCCGTCTGTTTACAGGTCCACTTCATTGAGCAGATCGCGCAGGAGGATGATTTCATCCCCCGACATGGTGACGCCCTTCCCCATTTTGGTATGCTCCGGCGCCCACTCCCGAATATCGTACTTGGGTTCCCGTCCGTTCCAGCTCACCAGATTCAGTTCCTTGGTCCAGCCGGAGGGAGACTGGGACAACACCCCCAGGCTCTTTACGATTTCGTATTTCAGTTCCGCCATGGAATACACTCCTTTTTATCCAGATTTCAGCGAAAAACCCTGGTCCATCGATGCTTTTCCGCTGAGAATTTATTGCGCCTCCTCACGGTGCGCAAACAAACTGCCTCCGTGGCAGTCGATGGCTACAATCAGGGGAAAATCGCGGATCTCCAGCCGCTTGACGGCCTCACATCCCAAATCCTCAAACGCGATCACTTCACAGGAGGTCACACTCTGCGCCGCCAGGGCGCCGGCGCCGCCGACCGCGCACAGATACACCGCCCTGTTGCGTCGGATTGCCTCCTCCACTGCCGGCGCGCGCTCCCCCTTGCCGATGGTGGCGGCCACACCGCGGTCATAAAGCACCGGTGCGTACACATCCATCCGCCCGGAGGTGGTAGGTCCGCAGGAGCCGATCGGCAGTCCCTCCGGCGCGGGCGTCGCACCGGAATAGTAAATCGCCGCGTTCTCCAGTGGATATGGCAGCGGCTTCCCCTCTTCCAGCAGCCGGAAAATCCGTTTATGCGCCGCATCACGGGAGGTATAAACGACACCGGAAAGCAGCACCCGGTCGCCGGCGCGCAGCTCGCCCGCCCTTGCCTTCAATTCATCGGTATGCATCGAAATCGTTCCCGTAATGACCGCCCCTTATTCTATCCCGCAATCAACCGATCGCTTTTTGCCGCTTTGGCATAGACCGCTCTTTGCTGCGCTTATGCTTCGTTTTTCTCTGTATTTGGCTGCAACGCGGATTCCTCCAGCTTTTGCACCAATTCGTCCAGCCGCATGCCGGCGGTCGCGCCCTGGTCAAGAAGCTCCTGACGCGCCTGATCGGTCTGGGCGCGTGCTTCCCCGAGCCGGGAGGACAGAGAGCCGACGGCGCTTTCCACCGCATTCAGGCAGGCGTCACTGCGCTTATACGCAATTTCCAGAAAGCGCTGCCCCATGGAATGAAGCTCCATCACAAAGGCGCCGACATCGCCCGACAAAGCCTCGTACCGGCGGTTGCTCTCCCGCAGCATATCCCGTTCCCGTTCAGCGGCCTGCCGCCGGACGTCGGCCTCTTCCAGCGCCCGTGCCAAGTCGTCCCTTTCCGAGCGAAGAGCCTCCATCGCCCGTGTTTCTTCTTCTTCCCGCTCGCGGCTTCTTTCGCAGCGGGCGGTCCATTCCTGCTCCTGACGGCGAAGCCCCGCCAGCTCCTCCTCCAGAGAAGACACCGCGTCGAGCCGTTTCTGCATTCCCTCAAGCCGGACGTTCATCGCTTCCTTTTCCATGCGGAGAATTTCCGCTTCATCCGAGAGGCGGTGGCACTCGGCCTCCTGCCGGTGGCTCCGCTCGCTCTGCCGCCGAAGCTCCTCGTTCTGCTGCCGCAGCTCCTCAGCATCCCGCGCCGCCTGCTCATACTGCTGCTTGAGCTCGGCCACATACGCCTCCTGTGCGCTCACCGCCTGGCGCAGCTGCTCCGTCTCCTGGGCGCGTTCCTGCAATTCGGCTTCGTGGCGGGAATTTACGGTATCGATATACGCGAGTACATCCGCCTTATGAAACCCGCTGAAGCTGGTTCGGAAGCTGCCTTCCTCCGCCATGATCATCCCTCCTGAATGGGCGCCGGAATCGTTTGGGCGCCCCGTATCGCTGAACAGATGGTAAACCAACAAAGCCAAAGAGCAGTGTTAAGTATACCATACGCAAAGAAAAAACTCAACCGTCCGTTTGAATTTCCCTTTGCAGGACTGTAAGTGTTACAATGATAAGTGACAAAGAGGGAATAAAAAAGAGCAGCGAATAGGAGCAGCCAGTGTTAAGGCTGCGCTGCTCAGACAAAGCCGAAAGCAGGCGCCGCCCTATCCGCTATGAATACGATTACACAAACCATGCCGTACAGGCAATCCCTGATTTCCTGCGCAGCCAAACATGGCATCACGAAAGCCGCCATCCGCTGCCACACCAACCGCCAGTATATCTACCGCTGGCGCCAGCGGTGCGGCGGAACGCTGCAATCCTCGGCTGACCGTTCCCATCGGCCGCACTCATCCCAACCGACGCCGGCCGGAAGAGATCCAACTCATCAACAATATGCGCCGCAGGAACCCTGCCACCGGTCCGGCGGTATTCTGGGTTAAGCTCCGGCAGCGTGGATATACCCGATCCATTTCGGGCCTTTACCGGTTCCTGCGATAACGAGGCCAGCTGGCTGTGAAGCTGTCCAATCCCAAGTAAACAGATGTCCTATCCCGGTCAGCGCGGGCAGATCGACGTCATGTTGCGGAGCGATTCCCTTATGCCATTGAGTGTAGTATCCAGACGGACAACAGTTCTCAATTCACAAGCAGGCTGAACCGTTCCAAAGCCGCCCTATTCCGTACCACATCGCTGACTATCCACAACCCGCGTCTTGACAAAATGCGGATTCCGTTTTATGGTGTAAGGGAGGGGCTGCTGGCATCCGGCCGTCCCCCCCTTTCTATATTGAACGGGCCATACGGAGGGAGGCGGCATATGCGAAAGGAATACTGGGACGAGTGTTTCCCCCTCTTGGCGGAATTCCTTCGTTACATGGAAGTGGTCAAGGGCCGCTCTGTAGGAACGGTGGAGGAATACTTCGTCGATCTGCGCATCTTTTTTCGATATATCAAGCGGCTGCGCGGGCTGGTTCCCGCCGCGACGGCGGAGGAGCAAATCCGGATACAGGATGTCGATCTGGAGCTGATCCAAGGCATTACGCTGCAGGACGTGTACGGCTACCTGAGCTACGCCAAAACGCAAAGACAAAACCGTGACAAGGCCCTGG
>CAJFTG010000013.1:48579-54193 GCA_904419875.1 Candidatus Avimonas caecicola
CCGCGGTTTTTTCCGTTACTTAACCAACTATACCCATCGGCTGGAATATAATCCCGTGGAGAATCTGGACACCCCGAAAACAAAAAAAACACTCCCCAAATACCTGACGCTGGAACAGAGCATCGATCTGCTGAAAAGCGTGAACGAAGAACCGCGGGAATTTCCCGAACGGGATTACTGTATGCTGACCCTGCTGCTCAACTGCGGTCTTCGTCGGGCGGAGCTGGCCGGGCTGAATATCACCGATCTCCGGAGCGACAACACGCTGCGGGTACTCGGCAAGGGCAACAAGGAGCGGGTGGTTTACCTCAACGAGGCCTGCCGGGACGCCCTGGATCAGTATCTGCCGACCCGGCCGGTGGAAGGCGTGGAAAGAAAGGAGCGCAACGCGCTGTTTTACAGCCGGCTGAAAAAACGAATCACCCTCGCCGGCGTCCACTATGTGGTCAAGGGATATCTTGCGCAGATCGGCCTGCCGGATTATTCCACCCATAAGCTGCGGCACACCGCCGCCACCCTGATGTATCAGCACGGCGGCGTGGATATCCGGGTGCTCAAGGATGTTCTGGGCCATGAAAACCTGGGAACCACCGAGATCTATACCCACCTTTCCAGCGAGCAGGTCAGAGCGGCGGCGGAAGCCAACCCGCTGTCCCATATCCAGCCTCGCAAAAAACGGCGTGTTCCATCCCTAAACGGCGCAAACGCAGCCGCGCCCAAAGAGACGGAACCGGAAGAATAGAACGCAAACAAGGAAAGCCGTCAATATCCGGGAGCAAAATCGCTCCGCGGGTTTGACGGCTTCCCTGTAAACCGATGGCCGAAACCGCCGTTCCCACCGAATTCCGGCTAGATGGTCCCGTCATCGTCGTCGTAGTCTTTGTTGCGGCGCTGCTTACGGCGCAGACGGTCCATCTCCTGCTGGGTATACTGGCGCGGGAACGTTTTGGCCGGCTTCTCTTCTTCTTCCTCCTCGCTGCCCGGGACAACGTCCTGGAACACGGGCTCTTCTTCATCCGCCGGCTTGTCCTCTTCTTCCGCAATATTCAGCGCCCGCTTGGCTTCAATGTCCTCGCCCGGATGCTCCTTATAATACGGGTCGATCATGTGTTTTTTAATCAAAGGGAAAATCGTGTATTGGATCAGATACGAGCGGAATGCGGGGAAAAACAGGATATACACCGCCAATATGATGGGGATAGCTACCACAAAATTCCATAAAAACAGAAGAACGGCGCCGGCGTAAAAGAGGGCCAGTACTATGAAGATCAGGAAATTCCGTCCCAGCCCGGCAATGGCAAGAATGGCGCTGTTTTTATAGATCTGCTTGAGTTTCAGCTTGAAGGTAATCATAATCATGAAGATATAGTACTTCATGAATGTGAAAATCAGCGCGATCGACAGGATAACGGCCAGGAAAACATAGTCCAGCACCTTATTTTCCGTCTGGTTGAAATAGAAAAAGAGGATGTCAAAAACCACAACCGCCGTCACCAGCAGGTTGATGATCCCCGCCGGAAGAGCCTGCTTCCAATTCTTCTTGATCGTGTCAAAAAAATCCCCGGAAATAAAGGCGTGCTTTTCGCGCGCAAAATTGCGGGTGATATACGTCAAGCCCGCGTTGCCAAGCCCAACCGTCACCAGCGGCAGCGAAACCACAACGAACAGCAGATTGGCAAGAATCAGCTTCCAGAACTTCCGGAAGAAAATCTCGAAAAATAT
Source organism: Candidatus Avimonas caecicola (assembly GCA_904419875.1). Taxonomy (GTDB): domain Bacteria; phylum Bacillota; class Clostridia; order Oscillospirales; family Acutalibacteraceae; genus Avimonas; species Avimonas caecicola. Next base: position 50,302 of record CAJFTG010000013.1, read on the forward strand.
GACGAATCCTTTTTTCTTCGGTCCGTTTTTGCTGACGCCGGGACCGGGCTTGTTGTAATCAAACAGCCCAAAAAAACCAGCCACACGCTTCACTCCTTTTAAAACTTCCGTGCCGGCACAGCCGGCATTTTTGACCTTCTGTCCTTTCCGCCGGGCCTATTGAAATAAGCCGGCGAACAGCAGCCGCATTCCGACATCCACCACCCCGGCCAAAAAGGCCAGCCCAAGAAACGCCAGAAAGCGGACGCAGTAGAGCTTGAAGTCCCCCCACAGGCCGCCCATGGACGCGCCGGGAAGGATCTGGCGGCTGAACAGCAGCGACATCCGCACCGCCTCCATCCCTCCGAGCACCAGCGCCGCGGCCGCGATCAAATAATGAGGCACAACCAAAAGGGCCGTGACAGCAACGCCGGCAGCGCCCTGCGCGGAATAATAGGCTTCCGACATCCCGAGCCCCAGCCCAAAGAAGACCGGCACCAGCACCGCAACGGGAGCGCCGCAGGCGGACAGCCCGCATAAAAACAGGAGCGCCAGCAGCAGGATTGTGGAAAAACAGGAGGCGAACAGCGCCGACATCCCCGTCTGAAAAGTATCCGGCCTGGGTCGCACCTCCAGCATGGTGCGCAGTTCATCGCCGATCACCGCATGGGACAGAGTATATACCACAACCCCCAGTAAAACGCCCGCTAAAAACAGAAGGGTAAACAGCATAAGCTGCCGATTGGCGGCGAAGAACTGCCCCCATGTCTGCCGTGCGGGGGCCGCCGGCCCTCCGGCGCGGTAAGATGGTCCCGGCAATGCCGGAACACGGCTTCGGTCTGTCCAGTTCATAAGCGGCCCCCCAACGGAAAAATCGGCCTGTCCTTCGGAAAAGGACAGCCACTCATCCCATTAGTATGCGCGGGGATTCCTTCTTATGACCTCAGGCAAAAGCCTGTTAATCTTCCGGCCCGTCCTCTCCCTCGTCGTCCGCCAGCGCCGCTTTCATCATGATTGCGCACTCCAGCCTTTTTTTCTCCAACTCGCAGGACAGCTTATGCGAACGCAGCAAATCGCCTTCGTACTGCTGATTGTTGGCGTTGCAGCCGCCGGAACAATAGAACTTTGCCCAGCAGGTGCGGCAGTCCGGCTTATCATACACGGTGGAATGGGCGAACCGGTCCTTCATTTCCAGGTTATACTCCCCGGTCAGGACACTGCCCATCTGCCATTCGGGCTGTCCGACAAACTGATGGCAGGGAAACACACCGCCGTCCGGATCAACCGCCGCATATTCATTTCCGCAGCCGCAGCCGCGCAGCCGCTTGATCGCACAGGGTCCCTGCTCCAGATCAATCATGAAGTGAAAAAAGTTCACTTTCTCCCCGGCTTTTTTCCGGGCCAGAATTTCTCCCGCCAACGTATCGTATTCCTCAAACACACGGGGAAGATCCTCCTCGCGGATGGAAAACGGAAGCTGGGGGTCGCTGACCACCGGTTCTACCGACACCTGGTCGAAGCCGAGGGAAAACATATGCAGCACATCCTGGGTGAAATCCAGATTCTCCTTGGTAAAGGTACCACGCACATAGTAATCCTTGTCGCCGCGCTTGGCGACAAACCGCTGGTATTTCGGCACAATCCCGTCATAGCTTCCCCTTCCCCCGGCGTTCGGCCGCATGGCGTCGTTGACCTCGCGGCGGCCGTCCAGGGAAAGGACCACGTTGTTCATCTCTTTATTGAGATATTCGCTGATTTCGTCGCTGAGCAGGACACCGTTGGTGGTCATGGTAAAGCGAAACACCTTGCCATACTTTTTTTCCAGGCTGCGGGCATACGCGACGGTTTCCTTCACCACGTCGAAATTCATCAGCGGCTCCCCGCCGAAGAAGTCCAGTTCCAGGTTTCTGCGGCCCTGAGAACGTTCGATCAGAAAGTCGATGGCCGCCTTCGCCACCTCGGCGCTCATGACTTTTTTCTGCCCGCCGTAGCCGCCCTGGCCGGCAAAGCAGTATTTGCAGCGCAGATTGCAGTCGTGGGACACGTGCAGGCACATCGCCTTCAGGGGGGAGCGCACCATGCGGTCCGCAAACTGCGCATAATCGTCCTTGGTAAAAAGCTGTCCCGCCCGATGGAGCTCCAGCAGTTCGTCGTAGGTTTCCCGGATCTCCTCCGCTGTGTATTGCCCCCGCAGAGCCTCCAGAGCCGCTGCGGGACACTGCGCCTCCATGCTCTCGCTGCTTTCATCCAGCTGCCCCAGAAGATCGTAAACCAGCTCGTCTACCACGTGGACAGCGCCGCTGTTGACATCCAGCACAATGGCATAGCCGTTGTTTTTAAAACGATGGATCATTGGAATTTTGCAACCTCCGTCAGGAACAGCCGTTGTCCTTTTTCACGCTGCGCCGTCCCTGTTCAATTCTTGCTTTTCCGTATTCGTAATGTTTTTAATGTTTTCCATTCGCGCGCACAACAGGAAAAGGGGCGGATCGCACAATCCGCCCCATCCCTATGCCGTCCTTACTTCTCGCACTTCTGGTTGGCGACGGTGCAAGAGGTCTTGCAGGCCGACTGGCAGGAGGCCTGGCACTCGCCGCAGCCGCCCTTGACCGCCGTCTCCTTGAGGTTCTGATGATTGATTGTTTTAATATGCTTCATGCTTTTTCCTCCCAGCGCCGATGCAAAACGCGTGAAAGCGCCGCATACCCGCTTCAATCGTCTTTATTAACTGTAGCACAAACCGCGCGGAAATTCAACGGTTTTGTGCACGGAATTTCCGTTTTCCTGCGGCGGACGGGTTCATGGCCGCCGTGCGGCCGGTCCCCGCCCCAATCAGCGCTTGCGGAAATTGACTCCCACAATCCCGCCGACGGCGCCGCACCCCACCATGACGGCGAGCTTGACCAGCGCGTAAACGCCACGGATATCCTTCAGCACGGCAAAACCGGCGATCATGACCAGGAGATACAGAACCGCCCCGCAAAGCGCCCCGTACAAAATACCCCGTTCTCCGGCGACCCGGGCGGCAATCAATCCGCCGGCAAACGCCCCGAATGCCGCGGCGATCACCGCCATTGGGGTCACCGCCATCTGCGGAATATCCTGTGCCGCCATAATCGCCGCACCAAGCAGCAAGGCCAGCAGGCAGCATAGAATCCCCGCAATGGCGCCGATCAAAACCGGACGCACCCAGCGCGCGGCCAGGGATGCCTCTTCCTGCCGCGCGGGATGCCGTGCCGAATGCTTCTGGTTAGCCTTCATGAACCCGTCCCCTCCCGTTATACTTTGGTACAGCATATTCCGGGAAGAAGGGAATTAGTACAAGGCCGGCGGAAATCAGAGATCGTCGTCATCGTCATCGTCGTCTTCCGGAGCCGGTCCGTCGTGCACGGTCTCGCAGCTTTGAATCGCCCACTTTTTAATGGTCATCTTGTTGCGGTCCGCCCCGGTTTCAATGACGAGAGAATCCTCCTTGATATTAAGCACCCTTCCGCAAATACCGCCGATGGTGGTGATCTCATCCCCCACGCGGATATTGTTGCGCATGGCCTGCTCTTCCTTCTGGCGCTTTTTCTGCGGGCGGATGAGCATGAAATACATCAGCACAACCACCAGAAGAAGCGGCACCAGAGAAATCAGAAGTCCGGCAATCCCGCCGCTCTGGCCCTGCGCGGTGGTCGTTTCGCCCGCCGCAGTGAGCGGTACGATATTCGCTACGTTAACCAAATCGAGCACCTCCATACAAAATCCCTCTTATTATATCGGCTTTTCCGGCAGATAGCAAGTACCATTTAGATGCGCCGGTCCAAAATATTGTAGGAGTACAATACATATTGGACAACTGAATAAAAAGGGATGAAGGATAAGGCCTCATCGGTTAAAGTTGGAGTTGCAGACAACAACTCAACGAGAG
>CAJFTG010000014.1 GCA_904419875.1 Candidatus Avimonas caecicola
CGCACGCTGTTTTCCCCGCAGACCAACATGGAGCCGCCGGTATTCAGGGCGATATCCCCAAAGGCAAGGGTACCGTCCGCCGTATGGATGTTGCGCCTCCCAAGAGCGCGCAGCCTGGCAAGCAGTTCCTTCGCCATAAACGGTTTGGTAAGATAGTCGTCCGCGCCGCAATCCAGCCCTGTGACCTTATCGTCCAATTCGGATTTAGCCGTCAGCATGAGAATCGGCGTCTTAATCCCTGCGGCACGGGCTTCCTTGGCGATGTCAAAGCCGTTTTTGCGCGGCAGCATAACGTCCAGTACGACAAGGTCATAAGCGCCGGTTTCTATGGCATACAGCCCGTCCAGCCCGTCCGCGCAGTGGTCTACATCGTATTTTTCCAAACGCAGGATTTCGCAAAGTGCCTGCGCCATTCGTTTCTCATCTTCCACAAGCAGAAGTCTCATGCCCAGCACCTCCGGTTGACACCATTATACCGGGAAAGATTGAAAAACCATTGAAGCTTCAAAATGTTTCGTCCCGTTGCGTCCCGTTGCGTCCCCGTTCCCGTCCCCCGTCCCCATATGGCCGGCGCCGCCCTCCCGGTTCTTGCCCGGGGCCGCTCCGGAGCCGGCGGGCGCCGCGGCGCAAAAGCCGGGCCTCCGCCTGGGCGGAGGCCCGGTCCCGACCGCTTCGCCTTGCGGGGCTCCGCCGTCTGCGCCCCCGGCATCCCCGCCTATCCGCGGTAATACATATACAGCTGGCATTTGAGCATACCGTTGTACAGCTTGCGGCGCTTATCCGCCGGACGGCCGAACAGGGACTCGAATTCCTCGTGCGGGCTGATGATGAAATAGCTCCAGCCCTTTTTGGGGACAAACACCTTCCCCATCTGCCGGTACAGCTCTTCTGCGGCCTGCACATCCAGCAGGCGCTCGCCGTAAGGCGGGTTGCACAAAACGACGCCTGTCTCCCCGTCCGGGCGGAAGTCCCGCAGATCCGCCCGGACGGCCGTCAGCTGTTCCCCCACGCCCGCCCTGCGCGCATTGGCGGCGGTCAGGGCGGCCATTTCCGGGTCGATATCCCCGCCCCAAAGGCGGACCGGGCGGTCCCGGCGTTCCATTTCCCGGGCGCGGGCGCGCTCCGCCTTCCAGATCTCCGGCGGCACCGTCCGCCAGGAGGAGGCGGCAAATTCCCGACGGATGCCGGGCGCGATCCGCATGGCGGAGAGCGCGGCCTCCACCAGCAGGGTGCCGGAACCGCAGCACGGGTCGTACACCTGCCCGGCAAAGCGGACGCGGGCCAGATCCGCGATCGCCGCCGCCAGCGTTTCCTTGATCGGCGCGCCGCCGGCCTGCGCCCGGTACCCGCGCTTATGCAGCCCCGGGCCGCTGGTATCGATCAGCAGAACCGCCTCGTCCTTCATCAGAGAAAACTGCACCTGATACAGAGCCCCCGTTTCCTCAAACCAGGACAGGCGGTAACAGCTTTTCAGCCGTTCGACAATCGCCTTTTTGATAATGGACTGGCAGTCCGGCACGCTGTGAAGCGCCGAATTCAGCGACCAGCCCTTGACCGGAAAACGGTCTGTTTTGCCGATCCACTGCTCCCAGGGCAGCGCCCGCACCCCCTCGAACAGCTCGTCGAAGGTACGTGCCGGGAAGCGGCCGACCAGAACCTGTATCCTCTCCGCATAGCGGGAACCGATATTCGCCCTGGCGAGGATTTCCGGGCCGCCGGAAAAAGTCACCCGCCCGTTGTGCGCGCTGACCTGCTCGGCGTCCATCCGGCGAAGCTCGTCCGCGAGGATGCCCTCCACGCCGAAGAGACAGGGCGCGCTGTATTCTACCGTATCGATCCGACTCATCCTTTCCATTGGCCGTCCTGCAGCGTGAAGGTCATTTCCCGGGCTATGGCGTCCCCGCCTGCCGGCCGGAGCATGACCGAAAAGCTCATCCTTTTTGAGCCGATATACGAGTACCACGCGATGCCGGCGGCCGCCTCGCCGTCCCCCAGCTCCCGGTTTCCGGCCAGATATACCGCCGCCTCATGGCTGTCCCGGACTTCCAGCGAACAGGCGTCCTCCAGGCCGTCCGCCAGCGCCTGCCGCTCCGCATCGTCCAGGTGAACCAGCCGGCTGGTGTCAAGCCAGAGAACCGCGGGGGGGTCGTCCGCTTCCTCCAGCATCGCGGAAAACGCCTGCCGGTACACCTCCAGCCGGCCGCCCTCCTGCTCGGGCGGTTCGCTCAAAGAGCGGGAAAGATTATAATTATAGGAAAGCTCCTCCATCAGCTGTTCGCCGGTCATCCCCACCGTGTCGGCCTCGTCTTTAAACAGGATGTAAAACGGCTTTCCCCGGTACTGGTAAAGGCATGCCTTTTCAAAGCCGACCACCGCGGTTTCCAGCGTGGGACCGAAGCGGTCCAGCAGCTCGCCGTAGGTCATGTCCGGCGTCACGGCCAGGATGTTCTCGGTTTCCACTTCGCCGGTATGGGCGGTTTCCGAAACCAGCCGGTCGTACAGGAGGCGAAGCGTTTCCTCGTTGTCCCGGTCCAGGGCATACTCCCGGCCGTTCAGCCGCAGCCGGTCGTCCCAGCACTCGCCGAACAGGAAATCCCCGTACATGGTGGACATGAGAAAGGTGATCCCTTTTCCGTCGCTGGCGGACGTTTCGGTCCGCTCCATCGACTCGAACAGCGTGGTGACCGCGCTGATGATGGAAGGGTCGCGGCTGAAGGCTGTTTCCCCGGTGTCTTCATCCCTCGCGTACATCACCAGGGGATTCAGCTGGTTGACATCCATGCCGAAATTGTTTTCCTCCTCCCCGCTGCGGCAGCCGGCAAGAAAAAGGGCGGCGCAGGCGCTCAGCAGAGAGAGACAGCGTTTCCATACGGACATAGGGTCTCGTTCCTCCCGGGATGGCAGAATTGGTCCCGCCGGCGCCGGAACGCCCGCCGAACCGCAAAAGGCGGGCCATAAAGACTTATGGCCCGCACGTTATTTTTCCAGGCGGCTATGCATTTGGTTCCAGAAGGCCATAGTCTCCGTCCCGGCGGGCGTAAACGACGTTGATTTCGTTGGTGTCCATGTTCCGGAACATGTAAAACTGATGGCCCAGCATATTCATCTGCAGAATGGCCTCTTCAACATCCATCGGCTTCACCGGAAACTTCTTGGAACGGACGACACGGAACGCGGGTTCCTCTGTCTCCTCGTCCTGAAAGACGCCGGCAAAGGCATCGCTGCGCAGCCGCTTCTCCAGCCTTGTCTTGTTGCGGCGGATCTGGCGGAACAGGATGTCCACCAGCTTATCCACGGCTTCGTTCGCCTCCGCCGCCGCGTCCTCCGCGCGGAACAGGAGGCCGTTGTAGCGGATGGTTATTTCAACGCGCTGGAGATTGCGCTCCTGGGTAACGGTGACCTCCGCGGCGGCGTCGGAATCGAAGAACTTGTCCAGCTTCGCGAGCTTCTTTTCCGTGCGCTCGGCAAAGGAATCGGTGACGGGAACCTTTCTTCCGGTAATCGTAGTCTTCATGAAATCAACTCCCTATCATTCATCCCTTTGAAAGGGACTTTCTGTATTTATTATACCAAAACGCAGCGGAAAATAAAAGGCGTTTCTATGAAGACTTTGTAAGTTTTCTTAAAAGACCGGATGAACAATTTTCTGCTTCCGGGGACAGCCTCAAAGGATTCGGGAGGCGTGCCGGGTCACATGGCAGCCGACGTTGACCGCTACCGGCAGGCCGGCGATATGGGTGGGATACGTCTCCACCGCCACCCGCAGAGCGGTGGTGAGCCCGCCAAAGCCCTGTGGGCCGATGCCCAGCGCGTTCACCCGCTCCAAAGCCTCCCGCTCCATCTCGCGGTAAAAGGGATCCGGATGGGAGACATCCAGCGGCCGGCAGAGCGCCTTTTTCGCCAGCAGGGCGCAGAGCTCGAAGTCCCCGCCGATGCCTACGCCCAGGACCATCGGCGGGCAGGGATTGCTGCCCGCCGTCCGCGCCGTCTCCACAAGAAAGTCCAGGACCTCCTCCCGTCCTGCCGCCGGGGTGAACATTTTCATCCGGCTCATATTCTCGCTGCCGAAGCCCTTGGGGGCCACCGTCAGCGCCACCCTGTCCCCCTCCACCAGCGCGGTGTGGAGGACGGCGGGGGTATTGTCCCCCGTGTTCACCCGGCGGAGCGGGTCCCCCACCACCGAACAGCGGAGCAGGCCCTCGGTATAGCCGCGGGATACGCCACGGTTCACCGCGTCGTGCAGCAGGCCGCCGGTCAGGTGGACATCCTGCCCGATTTCGGCAAAAACCACCGCCATCCCGGTGTCCTGGCAGACCGGGAGCCCCAGCGATTCCGCGGCTTCGATATTCCGACGCAGGTCCAGCATAATGTCCCTGGCAAGGGGGGCGGTTTCCTCCTCCCCTGCCCGGTATACCGCCCGGCAGACATCCGGCGGCAGCCGGCGGTTCGCTTCGATGCACAGCGCGCGCACCGTTTCCTCGATTACGTTTACCGAAAGCTCTCTCATACCGTCAGGAATCCTTTCCTCATTTTATACGATGCGGCGGCCCATTGCGAAGACAGCCGCCGGCTTGGCGGCGATGGTGAGCGGGTCCTCGCGGAAAAGCACCAGGTCGGCGTCCTTCCCCGCGGCGATGGAACCGACCCGGTCGCTGATTCCGCAGATGACGGCCGGGTGAATGGTGATCGCCTTCAGCGCCTCCTCATACGGCAGGCCCTCCCGCACCGCCAGGCCGGCGCACAGCGGAAGGTACTGCTCCGGAATGACCGGATGGTCGGTAATGATCGCCAGCCGCTCCACCCCCTCCGCGTGCAGAAGCGCGGGGTTCGCCGGCGTCAGGTCCTTCAGCTCCGGTTTGGAACGGTCGCACAGGAGGGGGCCGCAGAGAACCCGGACGCCCTCCGCCGCCAGCAGGTCCGCCGCCTGATGGGCCTGCGTCCCATGGACGATCACATAATCCAGGCCGAATTCCCGGGCGATCCGTCGGGCGGTGAAAACATCGTCCAGCCGGTGGGCGTGAAAATGGACGGGCAGTTCTCCCCGGACCACCGGCGCCAGCGCTTCGCATTTGGCGTCAAAATCCGGTTCGTCGGCGTCCGCATCCTCCCGCGCACGCAGCTTGTCCCGCTCGTAGCGCCGTGCGTGGGCCAGCTCCTCCCGGATGATGGCGGCTGTTGCCATCCGGGTGACCGGCGCCTGATTTTTCCCGTGATAGGTGGTTTTGGGATTTTCGCCCAGCGCCATCTTCATGGCGACCGGCGCTTTAACGATCATTTCCTCTATCCGCCGGCCATAGGTCTTAACGGCGCAAAGCTGGCCGCCGATGGGATTGGCGCTGCCCGGGCCGGTGATCACCGTCGTCACGCCGGCCTCCCGCGCTTCGGCAAAGCAGCGGTCGAACGGGTTGACGGCGTCGATCGCCCGCAGCTGGGGTGTGGAAGGGTCGGTGTCCTCGTTGCCGTCGTCCCCCTCGAAACCCAGGCCGTCCTCCCACATGCCCAGATGGGTGTGCGCATCGACAAAGCCGGGCAGGAGGAGCCCCCCCTGCGCGTCCATCAGCTCCTCGCCGGCGGCCTCCGGCGCGGGGGACGGCCCCGCCGCCGCGATGCGGCCGTCCCGGATGAGCACATACCCGTTTTCAATGACGGGGCCTTCCATCGTGTGGATTTTCGCGTTATAAATCAGCATCAGCCGTCCGCTTCCTTTCCGGTCCGGGGCCCGCCGGCCTGCCATCGCCCGGCGGGAATGAAAAAGCGGGGGCGATTCGCCCCCGCCGCCGTTTGCCTTTATAATGCGCCTGCCTGCGCCGCCGCCCTCTCAGCGGGAGCCGCGGCGGGAAAAGCCGCCGTGCTTGCCGTCCATCGACCGCTTGAGGTCGGAAATCTTTTCGTCGCTGGCCTGCTTGAATTTCGACATCATGTCCTCGAAGCTGGCCGGCTCGTTCCGGGACCCCTGCCATTCAAAGCCGCCGGGACGGCCGGGTGAGACAGCGCGGCCGCGGCGGCCGGGGGCCGGGTCCACCGCCTTTTTCATCGACAGGCTGATCTTCCCCTCCTCGCTGATGGCGAGGATTTTCACCTTTACCGTCTGGTTCTCCGTTACGAAATCGCGGATTTCCTTGACAAAGGTGGGGGCGACCTCCGAAATGTGGACCATCCCGGTTTTGCCGCCCGGAAGCTCCACAAACGCCCCGAATTTGGTAATGCCTGTGACCTTTCCTTCAACTACCGCTCCAACTTCCAACTGCATATGTGCTTGCTTTCCCCCTACTTTTCTTGGATATGGATTTCCAATTTACCGTTCCTTGTAAATGGTTTCGCCCGGACGGGCGTATCCCTGCTCACGCGCCTTCTGCTCCTGATAATACTCATAATTATCCGCTTGCTTTTGCAGATTATCGTTCTCCAGCTCCTGCTGGCGGATTTGTTCATCCAGCGCCGCAATCCGATCTTGCCGGTCGGTAATCTCCAGCTGGAGCTGAACAAGCATCACAACGACATATACAGAAAAGGCGGCCAGAGCGACACGGAGGAAAACACTTTTTTTCTTCCTTTTAACGGCCTTCATCAGCGTCTGATTCCCTTTCCACAGCGGCGAGCGGCGGCTTGCCTACATCTTTTTTATGATTATACAATAGGGAGGCCGCCCGTTTCAAGCCTTTTTTCAAAAGTTGGGCCGCTTTTTCCCGGATTTTTTGAAAAAGCCGGGCCATCGCCCCCGCCGGCCGGCGGAGCAGGCGTCCGATCAGCCGGAACGGGAAGAAAACCAGCCGCCAAAACCCGTTCCAGACAGCGGCCACCGCCGCGGCGGCCGCGCCGGCAAAGCGCATCACTACCCGTCCGACGGTGAAATAGTAAGCGGAAAAGCCCAATCCTTCCCCGAAGAACAGGTAAAAACGGAGCTGCCCCTCCATCACCGCCAGGGAGAACAAAAAGGTCAGCACCGCGGCGGAGAGGAAAAACAGCAGGTCCTGCACGAAGATCCACCGCTTTCCCGTGCGCATCACCAGGCGGATCACCCGGAAAACGTCGTAATAGGCCCCCAGAAGGAAGCCCATACCGCAGGAGAGGAAAAGCTGGCTGAGCTGCTGCGCACCCGTTACTTCCACAGCCCCACCTTCTTACTTAAACAGGCGGCCGAAGAATCCTCCGGAACGGGACTGAATCTCCGTATACGTCAGGGACTGGACCTGCCCTTCCAGCGTCAGTTCCCCCGTTTCAATGTTCAGGCGGTTGATGTGCAGCCCCTCTCCCTTGACGGTCAGCTCCCCCATATCGGTATAGATAATCACCGTCATCTCGTCAAAGCTGTCCACATCCGACACGCCGGACACCGTCAATGCGCGGCGATCCTCCAGAATCACATGGTGCGGCATCGAGACCGCCGCCGTTTTGTTGTCAGCCATCGCCCCTGCTCCTTCCCGCTCCATCGGCATAGCCTTTTACTCCATGTCTATGTGAAGCGGCGGGACAATATGCCTTGGAGGGGCGGCGGGCGCCTTCGCCGGCGGACGTTCCCTGTCAGGGCAGCAGGCGGTACAGCAGGGCGGCGTCGTTTTTCGCGGCGTACTCCTGGACGGAAACCACCTCCGCCCTGACGCAGCGGGCGCCCAGAGTGATTTCGAGCACATCGCCTTCCTTCACGTCGTAGGACGCGCGGGCCGGCTTGCCGTTGACCAGCACCTTGCCGGCGTCGCAGGCTTCGTTGGCGACGGTGCGGCGCTTAATCAGGCGGGATACCTTCAGATATTTGTCCAAACGCATGGCTGTTCCTCCTTGGCGGTTTAAAAAGGGAAAGGGTCCGCCGCAAAATGAGGCATTTTGCGGCGGACCCCGAAAAACCGTGGAACGGTTGGCAAGCGCCGAAATAACGCCGCTTGCGAATAACGGCCCGCATTCTGCGTTTTCCGGCGGAAACCGCGCCTTTTCTCCCGCGCGGCGACCGTTCCGGCATGTTTGCGGCAGGCCGTCCTTCCCCCATGAAAAGCCGATTATTTCGCGACGGCGTCCTTGAACGCCTTGCCGGCCTTGAAGACGGGCTGCTTGGAAGCCGGGATCACGATCGCTTCCTTGGTGCGGGGATTGCGGCCGGTGCGCTCCTCACGGGAACGGACCTCGAAGGTGCCGAAGCCGACCAGCTGAACCTTATCGCCGGAAGCAACCGCCTCCACCACCGATTCCAGAACGGCGGCGACCGCCTTTTCGGCATCCTTTTTGCTCAGGCCGGACTTTTCGGTAACAGCTGCTACCAATTCGACTTTGTTCATAGTTTTAACCTCCATCGTTTTTATACACCAGCGGGTAATACCGCGCATGGATGAAATTTGAGCGGCCGCTATTCCGCGGCCCCGTCCGCCGCGGCGGACTGCTTTTTTGCCTGCTCCCACAGCCGGTCAAGCTCCGAAAGCGGCGCCGAGGCCATATCCACTCCCTGCCGGGCGGCAAGCTCTTCCACGGCCGTGAAGCGGCGGATAAACTTGTCGGACGCCAGCGTGAGCGCCTGTTCCGCGTCGGTATGAAGGAAACGGGAAACGTTGACGGCGGAAAAGAGCAGGTCGCCCAGCTCCTCCTCGATCTCCCTTGCGTCCCCGGAGGCCATCGCCTGCCCGAGCTCCGCCCGTTCGCTGTCCAGCGCCTCCAGCGCGCCCGAAACATCCGGCCAGTCGAAGCCGACCCGCCTGGCGCGGCTCTGCACCTTGGCGGCGCGCATCAGCGCCGGAAGGGAGCGGGGCACGGCGCGCAGCAGATCCGCCTGGGTTTTTCCTCCCTTGGTCTGCCGCTTGATGGCGTCCCAGCTTTTCCACACCTGGGCGGAGGAATCCGCGGAGGCGTCGGCAAACACATGCGGATGACGGACAATCAGCTTTTTCGCAATGCCGTCCACCACATCGCCAAAGTCAAAGCGGCCCTCTTCCGCCTCGATCTGCGCGTGGAAGACCACCTGGAGCAGCACATCGCCCAGCTCTTCCTTCAGCCCCTCTGCGTCGCGGAGGTTGATCGCCTCCACCGCCTCGTGGGTTTCCTCCAGAAAATCGGAGCGGATGCTTTCATGGGTCTGCTCCCTGTCCCAGGGACAGCCCTCCGGCGAACGGAGGAGGCGCATAATCTCCAGAAGGTCCTCGATTGTATACCTCTCTTTGGGCGTAAAACTCACAGCCATGGGCAACTTTCCCGTCCTTTTCACGGGTCCGGTCCGCCGCGCACGGGCAAAACCGTCCCGAACAAACCTTATATTACCCTATCCAGTTGTGTTTTTCAAGTATCTGTGCGATTTTTTCCCCTTTTGGCAACATCTGCACATCTTCCCGGGCGATCGCACGGAATAAAAACAGGGCAAAGACGTACACGACGACGGCGGCCAGGATGGCAACCACCGTGGAAATTTTCGCCGGCATCCACAAGGACAGCAGCGCGTTTATCCCCCAGGCCGAAGCGCCGCAGAGGAGGGCGGCGAGCAGCGGACGCACAAAGATCATCCGTGCATTCAGCCTCACCCCGACGACCCGGCGCAGGGCCGCCAGGCTGAACAGGACCATCACCACATAGCAGGCCAGCGTGCTGTAGGCCGAGCCCATGATGTTCAGCCCCGGCTGGAGGACCAGCGCGATGTTGAGCACCAGCTTGACCAGCCCGCCGAGCAGGACGATCTTGGCGGGGATATCCGCCCGCCCCATTGCCTGCAGCATCGAATTGATCGGTGCGGTCAGGCAGATGAAGACCACGGCGATCCCCAGCACCTGAAGCTGCGGCCCTGCCACCGAAGCGGTGACCGGGTCGTAAATCAGGTTGAGGATCGGCTTTGCCAGCAGGGACAGCCCGATTCCCGACGGAAGAGCCACCAGCAGGGTGATCCGGAGCACCACCGACACCATCTTTTTCAGCTGCGGCCGGTTTTTCATCGCCCACGCCGAGGTGATCACCGGCAGGGCGCTGATGCCCAGCGTCAGCGTGACGTTCGGCACCAGGTTCACATAGGTCATCGCGATCCCGCGGCTGGCGGTGAGATAGGCCAGGATATCGGTCGTGCCGCTCGCGGCGATCTCCTCGGCATACATCTGCCGGACGGCATCCCCGCTGTGCTCCACCACCACGGCGAGGCATTTCTGCAGCGACACCACGTCGATCAGGTTGGTCAGCTGGGTCGCCAGCGTCCCCAGCGCCACCGGGATAGCGAAGGCAAGCAGGCGGCGGAAAATCCGCCGGGAGGAATACGGGCGGGGGGCGGAGAGCAGCTCTTCCCTGGTAATCCCGTTCCCTTTCAGCCGGTACCGCAGCATCAGATAAGCAAGGGACACGAAGGAGCCGAAGGTGACGCCGATCATCCCGCCCGCCGCGATATAGGGCAGACTGATCTCCAGCGCCTCGGCCGCGGAGGCGGCCGCCTTGCCGAAAACCACGCCGCCATGCTCGAACTGCCACTGTCCCAGGCGGAGGGCGCCGGCCGCCAGGCCGAGGCCGACGATCAGCTTTCCCACCGCCTCCAGTATCTGCGAAATCGCGGTGGGATACATGTTGCGGGAGCCCTCGTACACGCCGCGGTAGGCCGAAACCATGCAGCAGAAGAGGATAGACGGCGCCATCATCAGCATGGTGAGCATTACCGGCGGCATATGCACGAAATTGGGATACAGGAACGCCGCAGCGAACATGATGACGGTCCCGATCGTGCCGGTGATGAAGAAAATGCGGTTCGCCACCCGGTGAATCACCCGGATGTCCCGGAACCGCCCCAGCGCCAGGCTTTCCGACACCAGACGGGAAACGGCGATGGGGAAACCGGCGGTGGATACCGTATAAAGGGGGATGTAAATGTTATACGCCGCGTCAAAATACCCGTACGCCGTCTGATTGATATTCTGCAGAGGAATTTTGAAAAACAGGGCGCCGATGATCTTGGTCAGGATCGCCGCGGCCGACAGAATCAGCGCGCCGTGCAGAAAGCTTTGCTTTTCTTGTTTTGGCAAGCGTGTCAGTCCTCCCGGAATAAATATGCGCCTGGCCTCATCTTGCCAGGAGCGCCTTGACGCAGCGGCGGACCCGATAGCGGATCTTCTCCGCATCCAGCGTGGGGAACTCCCCCTCCCGGTAAAGGACGCGGCCGTCCACCACCGTCATCTCCAGCGCGTCGCTCCCCATCCCGAACAGGACGTCGGCCGCCGGCTGATGGCCCGGCATCATGGAAGGCGCGCGCCGGTTGACCACCAGCAGATCCGCCCGGTAACCGACCCGGATGTCGCCGCAGTCCTCCCGTCCCTGTGCGAGGGCGCCCGCCCGGGTTGCCATATACAGCGCTTCTGAGGCCGGCAGGGCGCCGGCGTCCCGGGAAATCCCCCGGGCGAGCAGGGCGGCGGTGCGCACTTCCTCCAGCAGGTTGAGATTGTTGTTGCTGGCGGCGGAATCGGTCCCGACCGCCACCGGAATCCCCTGCCGGCGCAGGAGCTCCACCGGCGCGATCCCGCTGCCGAGCTTGAGGTTGCTCTGCGGGCAATGGGCGACCGTCACCCCGTGCTCCGCCAGAATCTCCCGGTCGCTTTCGGTCAGCCAGACGCAGTGAGCCGCGGTGACGGGGCGGCCGAACAGCCCGGCGTCCCGCATGACGGCGGCGGGCGTTTTCCCGTGGCGGCCGACGCAGGCCAGCTGTTCCTCCCTTGTCTCGGACAGATGGGTCTGCACCCGGATGCCATACTCGGCGGAGAACTCCGCCAGCTCCGACAGGAGGCGCGGGGTGGTGGTATACTCGGCATGAGGCGCCGCGTCAATGCGCAGGCGGTCGGTCTTCAGCTCCTTCAGGGCCTCCAGCAGCCCCTTCATCTCCCCGCAGGCCGGCAGGCTCCGCAGGGGCTTGTCCCCCTGCGCGACCACGCTGCACCCGACGTTGGCCTTGATCCCGCTGCTCAGCACGGCCTGCGCCACCCGGTCCGGGAAAAAATACATATCGGAAAAGGAAACGGTCCCGGTCGAAAGCATCTCGGCGATGCCGAGCAGCGTCCCCCAGTACACATCGTCCCCCGTCATTCCGGCCTCGGCCGGGAAGATCCGTTCCCGCAGCCAGCGGTCGAGCGGCAGGTCCTCGCCATACCCCCGCAGCAGGGTCATGGCCGCATGGGTGTGGGCATTGTAGAAGCCCGGCATCAGCAGCCGGTCCTTGCCGGCGACCACCTCGCCCCAGTCCGCCGTGGGCACCGATTTTCCGATGTAGGCGATTCGTCCGTCCCGCACGGCGACCGTCCGCCCGCGGAGCAGGGTCCCGTCCGCCCGCAATACGTCGATGTTGGTAAATAGCATTCCGCCGCCTCCTGTCCGCCGCAAGGGTTACATGGCTGCCAGCACCGCCTTGATCAAACGGCCGAAGCGGTCTGCCGCGCCCGCCGCATTGACGTTGACCTCCTCGTCGCTGATGGCCGCGTCCGGCACCATCCCCGCCGCCAGGTTGGTGATGCAGGACAGGCCCAGCACCTCCATGCCGCACTGCGCGGCGGCCGTCGCCTCGATGACGGTGGACATGCCGACCGCGTCCCCGCCCAGCAGACGGATGGCGCGGATTTCCGCCGGCGTCTCAAACTGGGGGCCGGGCATGTAAAAATAAACCCCTTCGCGCAGTTCCAGCCGCTCCTCCCGCGCGCACCGGCGGGCCAGCTCCCGCAGCCGGGGGGAATAAACGCGGGTCATATCAAAAAACCGGGGACCGAAAAGCGGCGTTTCCTCTCCGCGGGCCGGGCTTTCCGCCCCAAACTGCATCTGATCTGCAATCAGCATCAGGTCCCCGACCTGAAAGCCGGGATTCACGCCGCCGGCCGCGTTTGTCAGGATTAACGTTTTTACGCCGAGCAGCTTGAGCACCCGGACGTAATACGCTACCGTCTGGGCCGAATACCCCTCGTAATAATGAAACCGGCCGGAAAACAGGAGCGTCCGCCGGCCGGCCAGCGTGCCCGCCGTCAGGACGCCCGCGTGAGAAGGAACCGTGGAACGCGGGAAGCCCGGAATGGAGGCATAAGCAAGCCGCGCCGACGCCTCTGCCTCCCGTTCCAGCCCGCCGAGGCCGGAACCAAGCACCACCGCGGCATCCGGAATAAACGGCAGCTTGTCCCGCAGATAGGCGGCGCTCTCCTCGTACTGCTCCGTCGGAATGACCGGCTCCAGCCGCATTTTCCCCCACTCCTTCCGCTATAACAAACAGGGCGGTAGGTCGTACCGCCCTGTGGATGATGGCTTCCGCCTCAATTCGAAAGCTTGACGCCGCAGCGCTTGCAGTATACGGCATCCTCCGCGTTCTGTGCGCCGCAGTTCCTGCAGGTAACCTGGTTGCGGTATTCGTCGATCTTTGCCCGGGCCTTCGCCAGCGCCTCATACCGTTCGTCCAGCTTCTGGCGGCAGTCGTCCACCTTCCCGGCGACATCCTCGTCCTCCTTCCGGGAATCGTAGACAAGCCTCCCCAGCCCTTCCAGCATGGAAGAAATCTCCCGTTCGATCTCCGCCGCCTGGATCTTCAGGCGCGCAACCTCGATCATTTCGGTCGTTTTCTTCCCTGCCGATTCCGCCACGCTCTTCGCCTTGGAAAACACATCGTCAAACGTAGTCATCTGCAATCCTCCTATCGGTCGTATGGCTGACAGCGCGCCTGTTGGATTTCCAAATCCGGTCGGCGGCAGGCCGGCATGGCGCCGCCTCTATTTCCATTATACCGCAGCTTTTCCGTTTTGACAACAGGAACGGCGCGGAATTAATAAACGCCGTCCCCGACGAACTCCCGCAGAAGGGAATCCCGCGGCATGGCGTCCAGCGGCACCGGTTCAAACCGTTCCAGCTTCGCGATCAGGCGGGAAACGGCCGGCGCATGGGGGCTTTCCGGCGGGACGGCCCGCAGGGAAGGCAGCAGAAGCGGCGCGAACACGTTAACCTCATAGGCGTGGGTGGTGTCCACCAGATAGTCCACCGTGTCCACATAGGGGAACATATACTCGTTTTCCCCCCGGACCACCTGCGGCCACATATGCAGGGTGTTTTCCACCGGGCTGCTGCGGAAGCGCTCGTCCCGCAGCAGGCGGCGGATGAGGCGCAGCTCCCGCCGCGCCACCAGCTTGTCGCTTCCGTCGTAAACCGGGGTGACCGTATTGACAAAAATCTTGAACAGGTTTTCACTGGGAAGGTGCCGCTCAAAATACGGGTTGATCGCGTGGATCCCTTCGAAGATCACGACCGAATTCGACTGGATGCAGAGCTCCCGCGTCTCTTCCGCCGGCCGGCCCCGGTGAAAATCGAACCGCGGAATCTGCGCGCAGCCCTTATCCAGTAGGTCGCGCATGCACGCCTCCAGCGCGTCCAGCCGGAGCGCCTCCAGCGCCTCATAGTCAAAGGAGCCGTCCGGCAGCCGCGGGGCCTGCTCCCGCCCGCGGTAAAAATCATCCATGGAAACGGTGTGGGCGTCCACCCCCATTTCCCGCAGGCGGTCCCGCAAGATCAGCGCGGTGGTGGTTTTGCCGGAGGAGCTGGGGCCGGAAAGCATGACCAGGCAGTGGCTGTCGAAGCCCACGGCAAGGTACCGCGCCAGCGCGTCAATCTCCCGCAGATAGCCCTCGCTTTCCCCGGCGGCGAAGCCCTCCGGATCGGCCGCGGCACGGCGGTTGATCTCCTCCAGTTTCAGGGTCCGTTTATGAAAATTCTGCTTCATACCGTGTCCTTTCCCGGCCCGCGCCAAAAGGACGCGGGCCGCGGCAAAGCCCGAAGGTTCGTAGGCCCGCCCCCTTGTATGCGAGGGCTCTTCCCCCTCGGCAGGGCGCCGCGCCCCGGAATGCACAAAGGCTGCCAAGGCCATATATATGCCCCGGAATGAGTATTGTTTCCCGCTGCGGAGGCATTCATCCGCCGTTTTGTCCATCATAGCACACGGCCAGAAAAAAGAACAAGGCGGAAAAAGCAAATATTTCATGAACGTTTGGCGGCCCGGCCGGCCCCGCGCCTGCCGCGGCTTGTCCCTCGGCCGCGGAGCCCCTCCCCGCGCCGCCGGCTTGCCCCGGCCGCGCCGGCGGCATGGACGCCGTGCCGGGGCTCCGGCATCCCGCACAAAGGGCCGCCGCCCCCGCCCGCACGCAAAGGGGAGGCCCGGAATTATTCGGCGGCCTTCCCCTGCTCCTGCCAGAACTCCCGCAGCTCCCGCTCCAGCGCCTCCGGCGTGCGGACCAGGCGGCAGCCCCGCCAGTGCTCCGGGAAAAGGCGGAGGTAGGAGGGCGTGTTGAACCGGTCGTCCACCAGCACCACCACGCCGCGGTCCTGTTCCCCGCGGATAACCCTTCCCGCGGCCTGCAGCACCTTGTTCATGCCGGGATATTGATAAGCGAACTCGTAGCCCGTGCCGCCGTTGCGGTTATAGTAATCGCGGATGCGGTCCTGCTCCTTCCCCATCTGGGGCAGACCCACCCCGACCACCACCGTGCCGATCAGCCGGTCGCCCTTGAGGTCGATCCCCTCGGAATAAATGCCGCCGAGCACGCAGAAACCCACCAGCGTGCGCTCATTCGCCCGGTCGAACCGGGCCAGGAAATCCTCCCGCTCCTCCTCGCTCATCCCGCTGAGCTGCAGGAGGGTGTCCGTCCGGGGGCAGAGCGCGGTAAACGCCGCATACACGTCGTTCATATACTGGTAGGACGGGAAATACACCAGATAGTTGCCGTCCTTCGCCTGTACGGTCCGGGCGATTAATTCCGCAACAGGGCGAAGGCTGCCCTCCCGGTCCCTGTACCGGGTGCTGATCCGGTCGGCGATCAGCAGCTTAAGGTGATCCCGCTCAAACGGCGAGGGCAGGGCGATCCGCCGGGAGTCCTCGTCGCCGCCAAGCACGGCGGAGAAGTAATCGAGGGGGGTCAGCGTGGCGGAGAAGAACACCGCCGCCCGGCCGCGGTCCAGCGCCGTCCGTATCAGGCCGGACGGATCCAGGCAGCAGAGCGTCACCGCGACCTCGCTGCCCCACAGCTCCACCGCCGTGAGGTATTTTTCGTCGTACAATTCCAGAATCTTCAGGTAAAGGAGCGCGTCAAAATACAGCTGGAGCAGATCGGGCGCGTCGGGGGAGTCGGCATGCCGGCGGAGGAAGCCCTCGCACTCCCCGGTAAAGCGGACCAGGGCCCTGCCCAGCTCGTCCGGAGGAAGCAGCCGCTCCACATACCGCTTGTCCCCGCACTGCCTGCGCAGGGCGATAAACTCATCGTTTACAGCGCCGAGCGCTTTGGACATCGCCTTGTCCTCGGAGGCGATCCGGCGCTTGAGTTCCAGGAACATCGCCTTGTCCAGCCGGGCGGAATACATCTCCCGCGCCCGGTCCGCCAGGTTGTGGGCCTCGTCGATCAAAAAGGCGTATTCGCCCCGGCCCTCCGCAAAAAAGCGCTTGAGATACATTACCGGGTCGAACAGATAATTGTAATCGCAGATCACGCAGTCGCACCACAGGCTCAGGTCCAGCGCCAGCTCAAACGGGCAGACCCGTCCCTCCCGCGCCGCCTGCTCGATGCGTTCCCTCGTCATGTGGTCGCCGTCCTGCAGCAGCCCGAAAAGCACGTCGTTCACCCGGTCGTAATGCCCGTCCGCATAGGGGCACTGCTCCGGGTTGCAGGCGGTTTCCTCCAGAAAGCAGATCTTGTCCTTGGCCGTGAGGGTCACGGTTTTGAAGGCCAGGCCTCCTTCCCGCATATGGGCGAACGCCTCCTCCGCCGCCTGGCGGGTGATGGTCTTGGCCGTGAGGTAAAAAATCTTGCTGAGAACCCCCTCCCCCATCGCCTTGACCGCGGGGAACAGGGTGGAAACGGTTTTGCCGATGCCGGTCGGCGCCTGGCAGAAGGCGGTTCCCTCCTCCACAATGGTGCGGTAGACGGTCGCCGCCAGGGAACGCTGCCCCCGCCGGTAGGCCGGGAAGGGGAAGGAGAGCGCGGAGATCGAGGCGTCCCGCTTTGCCGCCCATTCGCAGGAAAAATCCGCCCAGCGCTTGTAGCGGTCCAGAAGCTGTGTGAAGGCCGCGGACAGTTCCTGCAGGGCATGGGAGCGGAGGAAGCGCTTGGTCCCGTCCGGGTCGCCGAATTCGTTCACATGCACATACGTCAGCTGTACGTTCATCGACTCCTGCCCGTTCTGCAGGGCGTAAAAATACGCGTAGCACAGGGCCTGGGCCCAGTGAAGGCGGTTGAAATCCTCGCCGACCGCCGCGAGGTCGAGCCGGGTGGTCTTGATCTCGTCCACCGTGACCGCCCCTTCCCCGGCGATGATGCCGTCCGCCCGGCCTTCCACGGTAAAGAGGAACCCCTGATACTCCTGCGTATGGCGGAGAAAGACCTCCGCCCGATAGCGCTCGCCGCCCTCTTTCTGCATCCGGCGGTGGATCCGGCCGCCCTCCTGCGCGCGGTCCATCCCGCCGGAACGGTTGTCGATGCTGCCGCCCCGGAGGACAAATTCCACCAGCTGCCTTACCGACAGCCTGACCTCCTTTGCCATTCGGCGGCCTCCTTCCGCTGTCCCCCGCCCCGGCCTTTGCGGCGCGGCCGAGGCAGGAGAGTTTTCCTTATTGTAACACAAAGAGGGGGAAAAGAACAATGGTTCCCCCCTCTTTTCTTCCGTTTATTCCGCTTATTCAGCCCACCGGCTTCCCCGGCGGTTCAGAATCCGAAGCCGGTCCCGCCAGGGGGCGAGCGCCGGGTCGGTCCTCAGCCGCTCAAACCATTCCGCATCCTCCCAACAGTGCATGGGGACGGCAATCCGCGGGCGGACGGCTTCCAGGAAGAAAAGCAGCCCTCGCAGGCCGTCCTCCCCCTGCCGGGGATCGGCGGGGAGGAAGGCCAGGTCCACTTTTTCCCCCTTGAGCAGGGCGACCTGCGCCTTATATTTCCGTTCCATCCGGCGGTTCTCCTCTTCCGGCTCGCCCTCCCAGTGCCACCAGTTCAGATCGCCGGCATGATAGAGCGCCCGCCCGTCCACCCGCACCAGAAAAGCGACCCCCACGTCGGTGGACTTCAGGGCGCGCACCCACGCCCCGCCGACGTTCCGGGTCTGGCCCGGCTTCATCCGCACCGCCTCTTCCTTTGTCCACACGTCGTAGGACAGGACATAATGTATGGAAGGGCAGACCTGCCGCCAGGTGAAAACCACGGGATTCCAGTGGTCCCGGTGATGGTGGGAGACGAAAACAAAAATCTCCCGTCCCGCCGCCTCCGCCGACCAGGCGGCAAGGGCGGCGGGGTCGATCACGCCGTCGTCGAAGGAACCGCCCGCCGGGCTGTCCCGATAATAGTCGAAAATACAGCAGGTCCGTTCGGTGAACACCGCAAAGCCGCTGTGTGCAAGAGACCGTATCTCCAGCATGGCGGTTTTCCCTCCTTCGGCGGCTCTTTGCCCCGTCCGCCGCCTTTACTCCCAGGTTTTCCAGATCTCCGGCCGGTATCCCACCGTGGCCTGCCGGCCGTTGCGGACGATCGGGGTGCGCAGCAGCTTCGGGTTTTCCAGCAGCTTCGCCTCCCTGTCCGCCTCATGGGCCAGATACCGCAGGAGCAGGGCGTCCGGGGATTTTTCATCGATCAGGGCATCCAGACCGCCGACCGCGGCTTTCACGCCGGCCAGCTCTCCCCGGCTCATGCCGAAGCGGGGCAGGTCGATGCGCTGGAACCGTATGCCCCTTTCCTTGAAATACCGCTCGGCTTTCCTGGTGTCGAAGCACTTGGATTTGCCGAAGATCTGAATATTCATTTTCCCGTTCCTTTCCAAAACGGCGGAAGGGGCGCCGCGTTCCCCCGCAGCGCCCCTCCCGCTTTCCTGCAAACCGTACCGGCCGCCTTGTCCGCCGTCCCGGCCGCGCCGGGCACGCGCCGCTTCACGGCAGGAAGTCCCGCCGACCCGGCAAAACGGCATTTTCAGGCAGCCTATTCAACCGGGCGGTCGGAGGCCGCCAGCTCAAATTCCTCCTCGATCTCCTTCGAAGGCTTCTTCCCGAGCAGGCTGACAAGGAGGATCGCCGCGCAGGCCACCAGGAAGGAGGGCAGCAGCTCGTAAATCTCCCACACGCCGCCCAGCGGATTGAGCAGGAATTTCCAGACGAACACCATCACGCCGCCGGACAGCATCCCGGCAAAGGCGCCCCACAGGGTGGTCCGCTTCCAGAACAGGGAAAACAGGATCACCGGGCCGAACGCGGCGCCGAAGCCCGCCCAGGCAAAGGACACGATGTCGAAAATCGAGCTGTTCGGATCCAGAGCGATGAGCGCGCCGATCACCGCGATGACAATGACGGTAACGCGGGAAATCCACATCACGGTCTTGTCGCTCGCCTTTTTATAGATCAGGCCCTTGACAAAATTCTGCGATACGCTGGAGGAGGCCACCAGCAGCTGGGAATCGGACGTAGACATGGTGGCCGCCAGAATGCCGGCCAGAATCAGCCCCGCGAGGAGGGCCGTGACAACGCCGTTGCTTCCCATCACCTCCGCGATTTTGATGAAGATGGTTTCCGCCTCGGCGCTGGTGGTGAATTCACCGGGCAGCATGGCCGAGCCAACCACGCCGATAATCACCGCGGCTGCCAGGGAGATCACCACCCATACCGTCGCGATCCGGCGGGAGAGCGTTAGCTCATGCGGGTTGCGGATCGCCATAAACCGCAGAAGGACGTGCGGCATGCCGAAATAGCCCAGGCCCCATGCGATCATGGAGCAGATCTTCAGCGCGCCGTAAGGCTCCGCCGCGCCGCTGGCCGGGTTATAGGTCTGGATCATGCTCAGGAAGCCGGGCATGGACTGCGCGTTTTCCACCACCGCGCCGATCCCGCCGGCCGACACCACGCCGAAGATCAGGATAGCCACCAGCGCGCCGGACATCAGGAAGCCCTGGATCGTGTCGGTGGTGCTCTCCGCCAGGAAGCCGCCGATGGCCGTGTACAGCACGATCACCAGGGCGCTGATCAGCATGGCCGCCGTATAATTCAGCCCGAAAATGCTCTGGAACAGCCGGCCGCAGGCCGCGAAGCCCGACGCGGTATAAGGGACGAAAAACACCAGGATCACAATGGCGGAAATGCTCATGAGCACCTTGTTCTTATCGTGAAAGCGGTTGGAAAAGAAATCCGGGATGGTGATGGAGTTTTTCGCCACCACCGTATACCGGCGCAGCCGCTTGGCCACAATCAGCCAGTTGACCCAGGTGCCGACAGCCAGGCCGATCGCCGTCCAGCCGGCGTCCGCGATGCCGGTGAGATAGGCGAGCCCGGGCAGGCCCATCAGCAGCCAGCTGCTCATATCCGATGCCTCCGCGCTCATCGCGGTCACCAGCGGGCTCAGCCCCCGCCCACCCAGGTAAAATTCGCCTGCCGTCTTGCTCTTGCGGGCGTACAGGACGCCGATGGCAAGCACCAGGATCATATACAGGGCCATGGCCACCAGCATAAAGATATGTTCTCTCGTCACATCGTCTCCCCCTCAATTGTGTGTTATCCGGCGGACTGCCGCAGCAAGCCGCCTTATTTTTCCGGCTTCGGCCGGTTTTGCCCCTTGACCGCCTCCCAGTATGCCTTGTACGCCTGTTCGTTTTTGTTATCCCCCGGCACGTAATACACCTTATCCCTGATGGCGTCGGGCAGGTACTGCTGGGCGACCCAGCCCCCGGGGAAATCGTGCGGATAAAGGTAAAACTGCCCCTTGCGCTCCGCATCCTCCCCGTCGAAATGCTTGTTCTGGAGCTGCCGGGGAATCGGGCCGGAAATCCCGGCCTGCACGTCCGCCATCGCCGCATGGAACGCCGAAGCCGCCGCGTTGGATTTCGGAGCGTTGCACACCATGATGACCGCGCAGGACAGGGGATGGAGCGCCTCGGGCAGGCCGACCTGCACCGCCGCGTCCACCGCCGCCTTGACGATCGGGATAATCATGGGGTAAGCCAGCCCCACATCCTCGCACGCGCAGACCATCAGCCTCCGGCAGGCGGAGGGCAGGTCCCCGGCGTTGAGCAGCCGGGCCAGGTAATGGATCGCCGCGTTCGGGTCGGAACCGCGCATCGATTTCTGATAAGCCGAAACGATATCGTAATGCTCGTCCCCCTCCCGGTCGTACCGCATGGCGCTGCGCTGGGCGAGCTGGCCGGCGGTCTCCGCCGTAACGTGGAGAACCCCCTCCGCGTCCGGGGAAACCGCCAGGGTGCAGAGCTCCACCGCGTTGATCGCCTTGCGCACGTCCCCGCCGCAGGCGGTGGAAATATGCTTCACCGCCTCCGGCTCCACCGATATGGTCAGGGACTGCTCCTTCTCCAGAAAGCGGAAGGCCCGTTTCACTGCCCGTTCGATGTCCGCCGGTTCCACAGGCTTGAATTCAAACACCGTGGAACGGCTGAGAATGGCGCTGTAAACATAGAAGTACGGATTCTCCGTCGTGGAAGCGATCAGGGTGATCCGTCCGTTTTCTATATGCTCCAGCAGCGTCTGCTGCTGCTTTTTGTTGAAATACTGGATTTCGTCCAGATAAAGCAGCACCCCGTTCACCGCAGCGAGGGTGTCCAGCTCCTCCACCACCGCTTTGATGTCGGCGGTGGAAGCGGTCGTCCCGTTGAGCCGGTGGAGGCGCATATCGGTCTTCTGCGCAATGATCCGGGCCAGCGTGGTTTTTCCCACGCCGGACGGCCCGTAAAAAATAAGGTTGGGGATGCGCCCCGAATCGATAATTCCCCGCAGCGCCTTCCCGGGCGCGAGCAGATGGCTCTGGCCCACCAGGTCGTCCAGCGTGTCGGGACGCAGGCGGTCAGCAAGCGGCGCAGCCAAGCGGAACCCTCCCTTCGTCAGCGGCCGGGCGGCCGTTCATCGCGCCGGCCCCGCGGCGGAGGCGGCGCGGCGCACGGTGAAGAACGCAAAAGCCCGGCGGAGGCTTTCGTCCCAGAAATCCCAGTCGTGCCCTCCCGGCCATTCTTCATAGGTGTGGGCGATTCCGAGGGCTTCCAGATGCCGGCGGAACCGCTGATGATCCTCATACATAAAATCGGACTTCCCGCAGGTGACGTACAGCGGCGGACAGTCCCCCCGCTGCGCGGCGCGGGCGGCCAGCGGGAACAGGTCGTCCTCCTCCGCCAGGGTCCCGCCGCTGATCGCATAAACCTCGTCCGGGTCAATCCCGCCCGTCTCCAGCCGGGAACGGACATCCACCGCCCCCGAAAAGCTGGCGGCCCCGGCATAGGACTCCGGCCGACGGAAAGCCGCTTTCAGCGCGCCGTAGCCGCCCATCGACAGCCCGGCGATGAAATTGTCCTCCCGCCTGGCGGAAAGACGGAACATCTGCCGGCAAAGGGCCGGCAGCTCCTCGGTAATATAGGTGTAGTATTTCACACCGTAAGCCATATCGCAGTAAAAGCCTCGCTGTACCTCCGGCATCACCACGGCAAAACCCGCCTGCTCGGCGTAAAAATCCACCCGGCTGCGGCGCAGCCAGGCCGAGTGGTTGTCCGACAGCCCGTGCAGGAGATATACCACCGGCATTTCCCCCTCCGGGCCGCCGGCCTTGCCGGTGGGCAGCGTCACCGTCAGCGAGGTCATCATGCCCAGGGAATCCGCGTAGATCGTGCCTTCAAAAGCGGCCATCAGGCCCGCGCCTCCCTTTGCGTCTCAATACAGCGGATACCGGCCGCAGAGCTCGTTCACCCCGGCACGGATTTCGTCCGCCTTCGCTTCGAAATCGTTCACCGCGTCCGCGATAAAGCCGGCGATACGGTCCATATCCGCTTCCTTCAGCCCGCGGCTGGTCACCGCGGGCGTGCCCAGCCGGATGCCGCTGGTCACAAAGGGAGAGAGCGGTTCGTTCGGGATGGTGTTCTTGTTGACGGTGATGAACACCTCGTCCAGCCGATGCTCCAGCTCCTTGCCGGTGATGCCGGTTTCCCGCAGGTCCATCAGCATCAGGTGGTTGTCGGTCCCGCCGGAAACCAGCTTCAGCCCGCGGTCGGTCAAGCCCTTGGCCAGGGCGGCGGCGTTGAGCCGGATCTGGTGCTGGTATGCCTTGAATTCGGGGGTCAGCGCCTCGCCGAAGCAGACGGCTTTCGCCGCGATCACATGCATCAGGGGGCCGCCCTGGGAACCGGGGAACACCGCCTTGTCGATCGCCTTGGCGTACTCCTCCCGGCAGAGGATCATCCCGCCGCGCGGACCGCGCAGGGTTTTGTGGGTGGTGGTGGTCACCACGTCGCAGTAAGGCACCGGATTCATATGCTCGCCCGCCGCAACCAGGCCGGCGATATGGGCCATGTCCACCATCAGCAGCGCCCCGCAGGCATCCGCGATTTCGCGCAGCCTGTCGAACCGGATTTCCCGCGCATAAGCGCTCGCGCCGGCGACGATCAGCTTCGGCCTGACCTCCAGCGCCTGCGCCGCCAGCTTGTCATAATCGATGTAGCCGGTCTCCTCGTCCACACCGTAGGCCACAAAGTTGTACAGCGCGCCGGAAAAGTTCACCGGGGAGCCGTGGGTCAGGTGGCCGCCATGGGCCAGGTTCATCCCCAGCACGGTGTCTCCCGGCTTAATCAGCGCAAAATAGGCGGCCTGGTTGGCCTGCGCGCCGGAATGCGGCTGGACGTTGGCGTGCTCCGCCCCGAACAGCCGGCAGGCGCGCTCCCGGGCGATGTTTTCCACAACGTCGACGCACTGGCAGCCGCCGTAATACCGTTTGCCGGGATACCCCTCGGCGTACTTGTTGGTCAGCACGCTGCCCATCGCGGCCATCACCGCCGGGGAAACGATATTCTCCGAAGCGATCAGCTCCAGATTGCGGCGCTGGCGGAGCAGCTCCTGCTCCATGGCCTGTCCGACCTCCGGGTCCGCCGCGCTGACGAAACCGATGGTGTCCATCATGTTGGAGTACATACACCTATCTCCTTTTGTAATGTGATAAAACAATAATTACTCCTACTATAGCACTTTTCGATGGTTTTCCGCAATAGAAAAGCCGGAACTTTTCCATTCCGGCGGCGGATTTTCCGCTTTTTCATGCCTTTCCGCCCGGCCGCCGGCTTCACGGCCGGTCCCCGCCGGACCCGCCGTCCGGCACTCTCCCCTCCAGCCATTCCCGCAGGGGAAGCCAGAGCGCCCGCTTCTCCTCAAACCGCATCGCCCGCGCGGGGCTGGTGGAAGGAAGCGCCGTTCGGGGCAGGGCAGCCAGCGGATCCGGCCTCACCAGCCGTTCGTACAGCCGGGCCGCGCCCCGGGAATTGAAGAATACCGCCTCCAGCCGCGGGCAGCGGGCCGCCAGCGCGGCAAAATCGTTCGGCCGCGGCGCACGGATGGAGGCGTCCGCGCTCCCGCGCCGCTCATACTCCCGCAGCACATCCCAGAGGGCGATCCTCCTTTCCAGTACAAAGGCGGTGCGTTCCGCATAAGCAGCCGGCAGCGGCCGGTCCCACAGGCTGAATAGAATCCGCCAGAAGGCGTTGTTCGGGTTGCCGTAATATTCCGCCTTTTCCAGCGAGCGCACCGAAGGCATGGTGCCGAGAATCAGCACCCGCGCCCGTTCGTCTGCCACCGGCGGAAAACCCTCCGGCATAACTTTTCCCCCTTTCGTTCTTACCCTCAACCCCACAGGGAGGCCGCCCCGGCGCCCTCCCGCTCAACGGCGGGGGTATTCCTGCTGGGGGCGCGCCATCCTTCAGCGGCCGGCGCTGCGTACGCCGCTCCCTTAAAAAACGGCGCGCGGCGTCGGACGCCGGATGCCCGGCCGGGACCGCCGGCGCCGCCATGGCCGCCGGCAGGAAAGCCGCCGGCTGGCGGGGACTATGCGAGGGCGGTCCGGAAGCATTTGAACAAAGCGCGGCACGGGAGGAACGCCGCCCCCTCACAGCCGGCGGCACGGGATATTCCCACGCTGCGGGGCATTGCCGCGGCACAGCCCCGCCTGCGGGCCGGCGCCGCATACACCTTTCAAGCGGGCGGCAGGGCGTCCCCTCCCGACGGCCCTTCCCCGTCACCCCCGGACGCGGGGTC
Source organism: Candidatus Avimonas caecicola (assembly GCA_904419875.1). GTDB lineage: Bacteria > Bacillota > Clostridia > Oscillospirales > Acutalibacteraceae > Avimonas > Avimonas caecicola. The sequence continues at coordinate 24,974 of CAJFTG010000014.1, forward strand.
TTTTTCGCCCGGTCAAGGCCGGCCGTCACGCCCCTTCTTTAAAGAGGACGTCCTGCGCGGCCAATAAGCGCCGGGGCCCCGGGCATCCCTTGCCCGGCGCGGCGGCGTCCCCGGCGGCGAGGGGGCCGGCCGCGGAACGCTCCCGCCCGGCCCGGCTTCATTCGGGCATGCAGCGCGTGCCCGCCGCCATTTGCGCGGCGCACCCGGTGAACCATTCCCGGCGGAAGGCCCGGCCCCGGCGGCACATCCCCCATCGGCCCGGACGCGCCGCAAGCAGGCGGCGGGCGGAATACGCACGGATACGGCCCGGGCCTCGCCGCCCCTTGCCGCCCCTCGCCGTTCCCGATGCGCCTTCCCCGGATACCGGCGGCACCGGCAAAGCCCCCCGCAAAAGGCGGGCGGTTCCCGCTGCGCCCGGAGCGAAAGCCGCCGGCATATCCCTCATTTCCCGCCGCCCGGGCCTTGCGGGGGCGGTCCGTGATTTTCCCATTGTAGCATACGGCGGGCAAAGAACACAAGAAACGGCCGAAAAAAGAGAGACAAAGCCGGAAATCCATGCTATAATAATCGGACAGCCGACCTTTTTCGAGCAGATTCGAACAGAATAAGTATACATCAAGCGTTGACGGTATAGATAAGGCAGACAGAGTAAAAAGAACCGTTAGGCGCGCCGGGGTCGGAGCCGGCGGCGGAAAAATCATGAAAAGGACGGGATCGTATGCCTCTCGCCAAGCCGGGCAAAGCGCTCACAAAAAAGGAAACGGAAAGACGCAGGGCCGCGGCCCTGCGGGCGGTGGAGGCGCTCAAGGCGCGCTATCCGGAGGGAATCTGTTCCCTGCAGTACCGGGAACCGCTCCAGCTGCTGATCGCCACCCGTCTGTCCGCCCAGTGCACCGACGCGCGGGTGAATCTGGTCACCCCCGCCCTGTTTGCGCGTTATCCGACCCTCGACGCCTTTGCCGACGCCGACCCGGAGGAGGTGGGCGAATATATCCGCTCCTGCGGCCTGTACAAGACCAAGGCGCGGGACATCGTCGCCATGGCGGCGATGCTGCGGGACGAATACGGCGGCGTGGTGCCGGATTCCGTGGAGGAGCTGATCCGGCTTCCCGGCGTGGGACGGAAAACCGCCAACCTGGTATGCGGGGATATCTACGGCAAGCCCGCGGTGGTGACCGATACCCATTGCATCCGGATCGCCAACCGCCTGGGGCTGGTTGACACCAAAGACCCCTACAAGGTGGAGATGCAGCTGCGGGACCTCCTCCCGCCGGAGGAAAGCAACGATTTCTGTCACCGCCTGGTCCTTTTCGGGCGGGATGTCTGCTCCGCCCGCTCCCCCCGCTGCGGAGAATGCCCTCTGGCGGACGGCTGCCCGGGCAGGGAGACGGAAACCGAAAAACAGGAGGGGAAGCGCCGTTCCTGACGCTTCCCCTCCTGGCGCCGCGCAGAAGAGCCCTCCGGCCGGAGGGCTCTTCTGCGCGTTTGTCCCCGCCTCACCCCTTGTACAGCGGGCCGTAATGCCTGCAGGCGGCGTAGTCGGCGGCCTGCTTATCCTGGGTGCCGAAGCTGGCCCAGGCGTGCGGCCGGTAGATCTTCTCCTCCGGCACGTTGTGCATGGTCACCGGAATGCGCAGCATGGACGCCAGGGTGATCAGGTCCGCGCCCACATGGCCGTACACCGTTACACCGTGGTTGGCGCCCCAGTTGGCCATCACGCCGTACACGTCGCGGAAGGCGTCCCCGCCGGTCAGGCGGGGCACAAACCAGGTGGTCGGCCAGGTGCGGTCGGTGCGCAGGTCGATTGTCCGATGCACGTCGTCCGGCAGGTTGGCCGTCCATCCCTCCGCAAGCTGCAGCACCGGGCCGACGCCCTCCACCAGATTGTACCGGAGCATGGTAACCGGCATCTCCGCTTTGCAGCGGAAATGGCTGGAAAAGCCGCCGCCGCGGAAGTATTCATAGTTGGCGCGGCACCAGTCGGCCGCCTCCAGGCAGGCCCGAATGTCGGCGTCCTTCATCTCCCAGAAGGGCTTCATCACGTTCCCGCCGTTTTCGTCCCGGCAGGCGCCGCTCCCGTCCAGCGCGGTTGCGCCGGAATTGATCAGGTGGATAAAACCGTCCTTCGCCACCCCTTCGGGCCGTTTGCCGGTCACCCGCTCGCACGCCTCGGGGCTCCAGTAGGTGCGCACGTCGTGGAAGCAGGGGGCGGTATGGGAAACCAGCGTGCCCAGCAGCATCGACACGCCGTTGCAGGTGTCGTTTTCGGTGGCGAAGGGGGTGGGCATCTTCGGCCCGTTCCAGTCGAAGGTGCTTGCGAGGATGGCCTCCGAAAAATCCGCGTTCGGCAGCCAATCCGTCCACTGGCGCTGTCCCTGGAAGCCGCCGGCCACCGCATTGCGGCCCAGCGCCTCCTCGTGCCAGCCCAGCTCGTCGAGCTTCGGGTTGCCGTAAAGGATATCCCTCATGACCATCGTCATCTTGGTGACGAATTCCCAGTCCCTGTCGGGGGGGATCACCTTCGAGCGGGTGATCACGGACGGCATCGCTTTCCCGGCGTTGCAGTCGAAGCCCTCCCGGCAGTTGGCCCTGACCCAGGCCAGGGCGCGCGCATACTCCTCCGGATCATAAATCTCCAGGGTGATGCGCCGCAGGATCTCGGTCATATCCACCCACTCGGCGCGGATGCCGAAATACTGCTGGAATACCGAAGCATCACAAAAGCTGCCGGCAATGCCCATCGCCACGCCGCCCAGGTTGACGTAAGCCTTGTTTTTCATCCAGCCGACGGCGACCGCACAGCGGGCGAAGCGCAGGATCTTCTCCGCCACGTCGTCCGGAATGACCGTGTCGTCCATATCCTGCACGTCGCGCCCATAGATGGAAAAGGCCGGCAGGCCGCGCTGGGCGTGCGCCGCCATGACCGCGGCGAGGTAGACCGCGCCGGGGCGCTCCGTCCCGTTGAAGCCCCATACCGCCTTGATTGTCCGCGGGTCCATGTCAAAGGTTTCCGTTCCGTAGCACCAGCAGGGCGTTACGGACAGGGTCGCCGTCACGTTTTGGGCGGAAAACTCGTCTGCGCAGGCGGCGGCTTCCGCCCCGCCGCCGATGGTGCGGCCGGCCACCACACACTGGACGGGCGTGCCGTCCGGATAGCGCAGCGTTTCCCTGATGAGCTTCGCGGCGCTTTGGGCCATGGTCATCGTCTGGTTTTCCAGACTCTCGCGCACGCCTCCCCAGCGGCCGTCGATCACCGGGCGGATACCTATTTTCGGATACAGCATAACCATTCCTCCATTTTTGGTTTCACGCAGTTTCTGCGCCTGTGCTTTCCAGCAGCTTCGTATACCGCGGATACGCCGCGTCCCACGCCGCGGAAGAAACCGGCCGGTATTCTCTGAGCGTTTCCGCCTGTGCAATCATCCGCCGCCCCGCCCCGAGGGAGGGAAGCGCCCCCAGAGCGACAAGCTGGATGAGGATATTGCCCAGGGCGGTGGCCTCGACCGGGCCGGCCACCACCCGGCGGCCGATGCTGTCCGCCGTCATCCGGCAGAGCAGGCCGTCCCTGGTGCCGCCGCCGAGGATATGCAGCGTCGAAAAGCGCTTGCCGGTCGCAGCCTCCAGCTGTTCCATGGCATAGCGGTATTTCAGCGCCAGGCTCTCGTAAAGGCAGCGCATGACCTCCCCCACCGACTGCGGGACAGGCTGGCCCGTCCGTTCGCAGTAGTCCCGCACCCGGGCGGGAAGATCGCCCGGCGGCGTGAAAACGGGGTCGTCGGGGTCGATGAAGCTGCGCAGGGGCGGCGCCTCCAGAGCGAGCCGCTCGAGGTCGGCGTAAGAGTATTCCTCGCCCTTTGCCCGCCAGGCCCGGCGGCTCTCCTGAATCAGCCACAGGCCGATGATGTTTTTCAGATAATGGATCTTCCCGTCGGCCCCCAGCTCGTTGGAAAGCCCAAGGCGCATGCTTTTCTCCGACAGCAGCGGCCTGTCCAGCTCACAGCCGAGCAGGCTCCAGGTGCCGCAGGACAGGAATGCGGCATCCTCCTCCCCGACAGGGAGGGCGGCGACCGCGCACTGGGTGTCGTGCCCCGCCACAGCGATCACCTTCGCGCCGCCGCCCGGCAGGGAACCCGCGACAGTTCCGCTGGGCACCGGCGGGAGGAGCAGACCCTCCGGCACACCGAACGCCTGCAGTACCCGACGGTTCCACCTGCCGTCCAAGAGGGTAAGCATCTGGCTGGTGGAAGCGATGCTGCGTTCGCATACGGCGTTCCCGCACAGCTGGTAGACGAAAAGGTCCGGCATAAACAGCAGCGTCTTCGCCCGCGCCAGCAGCTCCGGCCTCTCCTCCTGCAGCGCCAGCAGCTGGAACAGGGTGTTGAAGGGAAGGAGCTGCGTGCCGGTCTCGGCATACAGCGCGGCCGCATCCATCCGGCGCAGCGCCCGGTCCAGGATTCCCTCGGTGCGGGCGTCGCGGTAGTGCACCGGGTCCTCCAGCAGCCGGCCGTCCTCGCCGAGGAGGCCGAAATCCACCCCCCAGGTGTCAAAGCCCACGCTGTCGAAGCTGCCCGCCTTTTCGATCCCCCGCCGCACCTGGTCCGCCAGCATCCCGAAATCCCAGCGCAGGCTGCCGCCCTCCTGCCGGGGAATGTTTTCAAAGCGATGGATTTCCTCGTATGCAAATGAACGGCCGTCGTACACAGCCCGGACGGCCCGGCCGCTGGAAGCGCCGAAGTCGAATGCCAGCACGGTAGTCCGTCCGCTCACTTAACCACGCCCTTTTTCAGCAGGATGTTGGCATAAATCGCCTCTTCGCCCGTGGCTACGATTGCATACGCCTTGCGGGCCCGCTCATAAAACGCCATGCGCTCCATCCTTTCGATCCCGTCCGGGTTTTCTCCGTGCCTGGACAGCAGGGCTTTGTAGTCCTCCCAGATTGTCGGGACGACCGGGTCTCCCGCGGCAACCGCCATCAAGGCCACGGGCTTTTCCACGTAATCATCCAAGGGAATCAGGGTAAGCACCGCATCCAGAAGCGCGGCCACGCCGAGGCCGTCCGCCCGGATGACAACCGCATCCCTCCCGACGCTCTCCGCCGGGAAATTTCCGTCCGCCAGCACGATTTCGTCCCCGTGCCCCATCTCGCACAGCACCTTCAGCAGCGCCGGGCCGACAACCTTCGGAACCTGTTTCAGCATTGGGCTTTTCTCCTTTCATACACGTCATGCACACGCCGCCGCAAGCCCGCTTTACCGGTCGGTCGGCGTTCCTTTCTCACGGCGCGGATACTTCTTGTAGCCGGGGTGCCGCCCCGTCACCCGGTAATAGCCGCGCAGGCCGATCAGCTTCTGGATATTCTCCCGGCTGATGTCGTAGCTGCCGCCCAGAATGACGGCGTTGATGGTGATTTTAGCCCAGAGCTCCAAGCTCTCCATCCGGTAAAAGGCGGTGATGACGTCGCTTCCGACGGCCAGTGCGCCGTGGTTTTCCAGCAGCATCACGTCGTGCTCTTCCAGATACGGCTCGATGGCGTCCGGCACCTCAGCGGTGCTCGGCGTGCCGTAGGGCGTCAGCGGCACGCTGCCGATCACGGCCACGTCCTCGATCATATTGTACATGTCCATGCTGCGGTGAGCCACGGCGAAGCCGGTCGCCCCCGGCGGATGGGCATGGATCACGCTCCACACGTCGTCCCGCTTTTCGTAACAGCGCAGGTGCATCTTGATCTCGCTGGAGGGGCGCAGCCCCGCGTCCGCCTCCAGCACCTCGCCCCTTTCGTCGATGCGGATGAGCTTGTCCGGCGTGATGAAGCTTTTGCTCATCCCCGTCGGCGTCGCCAGAAAGGTGCCGTCCTCCAGCCGGGCGCTGACGTTGCCGTCGTTGGCGGCCACCCAGCCAAGCTGCCACATTTTGTGGCATACATCACAGATTTGATCCTTGATCTGTTGAATATCCATAAAATCACTCCCTTTTGTATTATTATACTATTGCATCTCGGGGTATTCTCGTCGTATAATGCTTATAAATAGGACGATATTCACTTTTTGGAAGAAGGTGCTGCCATGCGCTATCTGGCCGTTCACGAGCGGAGTCCCCGCGGCACGTTCGATTTTCCTATCGAATTGTATTATGTGGATTTCCGTCATCCGCGGTATGAAATGCCCTTCCACTGGCATATGGAATGCGAGCTGATTCTGGTGCTGGAAGGCCGGCTGGACCTGTCTGTGGATGGAAAAATCATTGCCGCCGGGAGCGGCGACTGCCTGTTTGTGCCCGGCGGCATTCTCCACGGAGGGACGCCGAAGGAATGCATTTATGAGTGCGTTGTGTTCGACATGGACCGTTTTTTGCAGCAGGGTTCCGTCTGCCGGCAGAAATATGCCGCCGTCCTGGGGGACGAAATCCGCATCCCCCCGCTTTTCCAGGCGGGCAGCGCGGCGGCGCGGGTGGTGGACGCCCTGTTCGAATGCATGGAAAAGGAGCAGCCGGGATATGAGTTCCTGACCACCGGGCTGCTCTGGCAGTTCATCGGCACCGTGCTGCAGCAGCGCCTGTACACCCCGGAAAACGCTCCTCCTTACGACAGCAGGCGGGGAGAACAGATGAAGGCCGTGCTGCGCAGGATCCGGCGGGACTATGCCTCTCCCCTGACGCTGGAGCAGCTGGCGGCGGAGGCCGGCATGGCTCCCCGGTACTTCTGCCGCGTTTTCCGGCAGCTGGTGGGCCGCACCCCCGTCGATTACCTCAACTATTACCGCATTGAATGCGCCGCCGAGCTGCTGAGCACCACGGCGGACAGCGTCACCGACATTGCTCTGGCGTGCGGGTTCAACGATTCCGGCTATTTTGCCCGCCTGTTCCGCCGGCATAAGGGGATGACGGCCGGAGCCTATCGGAAAACCCATCCGGACGTCCGCCCGTAGCGGGTGGGAGGGCGCGGGCAGGCGCCCCGGCGCCAGGGATGCCCGCCGGGTCGCTTTTGCACCGTTTGCCAGCTACAGAAAGGGCGGGGAAGCCGCGTGTGCGGATTCCCCGCCCTGTTGGACGGCCCGGCCGGTCTGTGGATAAACGGATAACCGGGAAAGCGGCCGTTCATCTTTTTTTGAAAAGGAGGAGGAGCCCGAGATACAGGCTGACCGCGAGAAGGGTGAAATTGTAGCCGCTGCGGATGAGCAGATAAAAGCCCGCCGTGGCCAGAGGAAGCAGGGTGAGGATGGAAACAAGGTGGACGGCCCGGTCCGCCGTTTCCGTTCCCCATCGTCCCGCCAGCGCGAAGGTCAGGGCCTGTCCGCCGTCCAGCGGGCCGACCGGCAGGAGGTTGAACGCCCCCATTGTCAGATGAATCATCGCCGGCACGGTCAGTCCGGTGGCTGCCGCCAGGACGGCGAAGGTGACAAGATTCACCAGCGGCCCGGTCAAGGCGACAAGGATGCTCCCGCCATAGCTCAGACGGGCCGCCGGGTCCTGCGTGATCCGCACGCCGAACACCCCGACGCTCACCGCCGCCGGGCGGCTTCCCAACGCAAAAAGGGCGAGGAAATGTCCCATTTCATGCATGGCCGAGGCGGCGACGCACCACAGCGGCATGCCCGACGGGTCCAGCGAGAGCAGCACCACCACCGCCGCCGGAAACAGCAGGCTGAGCCGGACGTCCACCCCCCGGATACGCAGCTCAAGCATAGTCGTCCATCGGGACGACGCAGGCCGGATCATAGGCCACGCCGTTCACCCTGACCTCGACATGCAGATGGGAGCCGGTCGACTGGCCGGTGGAACCGACCCGCGCCACCGTTTCCCCGGCGCGGATCACGGCGTCCTTCTGGACCAGGATTTCGGAGCAGTGGGCGTACAGCACCTCAATCCCGTTGCCGTGATTGATTTTCACATATTTGCCATAGCTGTCGTTCTCGCCGATCTCCCCGACAATGCCGAAATACATCGCCGCGACCGGCTCCCCGGCGTCCGCCGCGATATCCAGCGCCTGGTGGAAGCTGATCCCGCCCCCGAGCGGGTTTTCCCGGTAGCCGAACCAGGAGGTGACCGTCCCGTCCTCCAGCGGCTTTTCGGCCTGCCGGTTAATGGTGAGGGGGGCGAAGGTCGCTCCCTCCGGCGCGTAGAGGACCTTTACCTCGCTCACGGTCAGGTCGTCCCCCCCGGCGGCCGGAGCGGCGGTGGTCACGGCGGCAGAGGAAGTGCCGGCCGTCGTGGACGATGTGCCCCCCGCCGTGGTGCTCTCCCCGGCGGCGCTCCCCGTCGTGGTCGGCGACGAGGGGCTGCCCGTCGTCCCGCCGGAGGCATCCTCCCCGCCGCCGGGGCCATCCAGCAGGGCGGCCAGGGTGGCGATGATGGAATTGCTCATGATCGATTCGTTGAAGCTCTGGCGAAGCTGGGAAAAGGCGGACCCGCCGATCAGGCGGAAGACCAGGGCGATCAGGACGACCACCAGGCAGGAAATGCTCTGCACCGCGACGAGCTGCCAGCCCGCCGCGCCGGCTTTTTTCTTTTCCGCCGTATGCGGTGAACGGCGCGGTCTTTCTTCCGGCATATTCATCCTATCCTTTCCGGGGTCCGCCGCCCTTCCGGGCGCGGGACCTTGTTAAGAAGCGGCGGGGGCCCCGCCCGATTTGGCCGCGCCGGGCGGGGGCTTCGGGTCCCACGTCCCGGGCGTCGTCCCCCCGCGCCGCCGTCCTGCGCCGGAAGGCCGGGGACGGACGGCCCGGCGTTTGTCCCACTTTTGAGGAAAGCGGGGGCGTTGCAAAATTCCCATTTTGCAACGCCCTTCCCGCATGGTGCGCGGCCCTTGTCAAACGATAATGCAAATCAGGCCGCTGCAGCCCTCGTTGATGATCCGCTCCACCGTTTCCTTGAGCTTGATGCGGGCGTCCCCCGGCATCCGGTACAGCTTGTTGTGCAGCCCTTCGTTGACCAGGCCGTACAGCGACGTGCCGAAGATGTTCGATTCCCAGATCTTGTTCGGGTTCTCCTCGAACTCGCGCAGCAGGTAATTGACCAGATCCTCCGACTGCCGCTCGGAGCCGACGATCGGGGAAACCTCGGTGGTGATATCGGCCCGCAGCATGTGGATGGAGGGTGCCTGGGCCCGCAGGCGGATACCGTACCGGCCGCTCTGCTTGATGATTTCCGGTTCGTCGAGGGTCATTTCCTCCAGGGAAGGCATGACGATGCCGTAACCGGTCGCTTCCACCTCGTCGAGCGCGTTTTTCACCTTGTCGTACTTTTTCTTGATGGCCGCCAGCTCCACCATGCAGGCCATCAGGGCCGCCTCCCCGTCGATCTCCAGGCCGGTGGCCTCCCCCAGCACCCTGTAAAACAGATCGGGCTGGATGGTCACGGCGATGGACGCGCTGCCGCGTCCCAGCTCGATGCCGGTCATCCTGGCGCCGTCCACATACTCGCATTTGAGGATATCCCCGGTCATCGCCGACACGCTGCTGATCTTGCGGACCAGCTCGGCGGCGCTGCGCACCGTGTCAAAGACCGCACGGCGGATAGGGTTGTTTTTATCCAGCCCGGTCAGCCATTTGGGCAGCTCCACCGAAATTTCCCGCACCGGGAACTCGAACAGCACCTTTTCCAGAATTCGGCGGATTTCCGCCTCGTCCATCTCCAGGCAGTTCACCGGGCAGACGGCCACCCCGTACTTGGATTCCATGGCCGCCGCCAGGCTGAGCGTTTCCGGCGAGACGGGATTCATGGTGTTCAGAAGCACCACAAACGGCTTGTTGATCTCCTTGAGCTCGGAGATCACCCGTTCCTCCGCCTCCTCGTATTCTTCCCGCGGGATTTCGGTGATCGACCCGTCGGTGGTCACCACCAGACCGATGGTCGAGTGCTCGGTAATCACCTTCTGGGTTCCGATCTCCGCGGCCATGTTGAAGGGGATCTCCTCCTCAAACCAGGGAGTCTTCACCATCCGGGGGGCATTGTTTTCGATATAGCCCAGCGACGACGGGACGATGTAGCCCACGCAGTCGATCAGGCGGACGTTCATGGTGGCCGTGCCGTCCACGGTGATGGTCACCGCCTGCTCCGGGATAAACTTCGGCTCGGTGGTCATGATGGTCCTGCCCGCCGCCGATTGCGGCAGCTCGTCGGTCGCGCGGTCGCGGCGGAAATCGCTTTCGATATTCGGGATGACCAGCGTATCCATAAACCGCTTGATAAAGGTGGACTTGCCGGTGCGCACCGGCCCCACCACGCCGATGTAGATATCGCCCTGCGTGCGCTGGGCAATGGTGTCGTAGATGTTGGTTCCTTCCATCACGTTTTTCCCTCCCTCAGCATAACGGCACAAGCAGCATGGAATCCTTGGTCAGCACGTCGCCCGCGAGCGCGTTTTCCTCCATCACCGCGTCCATGGAGGTGTGGCAGGCCTTGGCGATCTCCCAGAGCGATTCGCCGCTGTTGGCGTAATAGATTTTAAGCGCCGCCCTTTCCGCCGGGAAAGCGGCGTCCTCGTCGGCCGAGGCCGCGGTGACGGCGGAAAAGCTGTCGGCCGTATAGCAGCGGCGGGTAACCGAGAGGTCGGCACGGATTTCCACTTTTCCGGCCCCGGCCATGCTGTAATCCACGTCCGTTACCCGGATGTCCGATTCCGCCGTGTCGCAGGCGTCGTCGTATTCCAGGGTGAAATCGCCGGGCCGTTCAAAATACGAAACCAGCCCCTGAGCGTCCTTGGCCAGCATGGAGATGGTCATGCGTCCGGTGATGACGGTCCGCCCGTCCTCGCAGGCTTCGGAAACCGGGGACGCCTCGCACCAGATGTCCAGAATCTGCGACGCCCCGTCCTCGGGCAGGTCAAGCGTTTCCTTGATGGTGGAATCGCTGTGCCGGACCGCCTTGAGGCATTCGGTGTCCAGCCGCCGCGTCTCCAGGTTGAGCGGGCAGCAGGTGGAATAGGCGTCGGTCACCACTTCGGCCAGGCCGCTGCGGTAGCACTGCACGCAGGCAAGCAGCTTGACATTGACCTCCAGAAGACGGTTTTCGCCGTTCTGGTTCGGCACGATCTGGATTTCGCTGGAGACAACGTTCAGCCGCACGTCGCACTGCCATTCCTCGTCCAGCCCCTCGACATCGATGATCTGGCTGAAGGGGATTTCGTGCCGCACCTGCTGCGTCTCGCCCGTGCCGGCGTCGAAGACATACAGGTTTTTCAGCATGAGGTCGCCCTTGATGATGATTTTGTTCGCCAGCAGCTTGCAGTCGTTGAGCACCGGAACCGCGTCCCCGCGCACCAGCATCTCCGCCGCCGGCTTTCCCTGACCCAGCTCCAGCATTTCGCTGAGGGTGAAGGCTTTTTCGGCGGACGCGGCCGGCACCGAATAGGAGACGGTATTTTTTCTGGTATAGACGGTGTCCCCGGTCAGTCCGGAGACCACATCGGCCCCGCCTTCCCCCTGAAGCTTCAGCCGGACGCTGAACGCCCCGTGGATATCCAGCCGGCGGGGGCTGGTGGCGCGGCAGTTGCAGTAATCGGTTTTGGCGGACACCCAGGCGCAGGGCATACCGGAGCCCGGCTTCACCGGGAAGGTGCTGGTAAAGGGCTTGGTAAATTCGCAGCAGCGCACGCATTGACGCGCCTCGTCCAGATACAGCACCTGAATGACCGCCACGCCGTCCACCAGCATCCGGTCGCCGCTGAGCTGCTTGGACTGGACGACCGGGCGAAGGGTGCATTTGAGCACCGCCGCGATGTCCGGATAATAATCGGGCAGCACGAAGTCGCAGTCCACCGGGCGCTCGTCGAATCCGTCAAACAGGGTTTCCGGAACGGCGACGGTCTTGTTTATCACCTTGAAATCCATGTAGGCTCCTCTCCTTTGCGCTTTCTCTACGACCAATATATGTGACCTGTCCACCGAGTATGACGCCGCCGTTTACTTTTTTGGAACAAAAAAGCCGCCCGTGCACAGGCTTTGCGGCGAATCGCATCACAGCCTATGCACGAACGGCCCGAATTATCCCCGGACGGCCAAATTTCGGCGGCCGTCCTTCCCGTTCAGAAAGAATTCGCGATAAAGTTCGGCTTGGGATAAAAGATGCCCCGCAGCGCCTCGGACGCCGCCGCCCTTTCCGGGACAAGCCCGGCAAAGCACAGCTCCTCCAGCGACGCCGTTCCCGCAATCAGGCGGGAAAAAGCGGCGATCTCCAGCGCCACGTCCGGCGCTTCCCCGGTGGGGCAGACCTCCGCCGCCCTTCCGTCCCGGTAGACGACCCGGTACGCGCCGGTGTTTTCCGGCAGGAGTTCGTCCCTCACCGCGACAACGGCCCGGCCGTCCCCGCGGTATCGGGCAAGCCGCAGAACCTTCTGCACGTCGATCACCCGCACCATCCCCCGGAACTCCAGCTCCCGCCGGGCGCCGGCGGCATCCCAGTCCGGCACCAGGGAAACAACCGGCCGGTCCGGGGGCAGGCCGGCTTCCAGCAGGTCGGCATAGGAGCGGAAGGCGTGGGCCAGGTTCAGCAGCCCGCGGAAGCCTTCCGCGTCGGTGAAGAAGAACTCCTCGCAGCGGAGCACCCGGTTCTCCCGGCGGAAGGTCATGGCTCCCTTGGGAACGCCGGCTGCGCTGTGCCAGACATAGGTATACCGGCCGTCCCTTTCGGGCCGGGCGCAGCGGAGGGGCTCGTAATCGATCTCCTCCCGGGCAACCATCAGGTTGTACCGCGCCGCGAAGGCGTCGTATACCGCCCGATAAGCCCCGATATGCCTTCCCTTCTCCACCAGGCTGGCGCCGCCCCCGGTTTCCGGAAAGGGAAGGCGGTCGGCAATCGGGATCCAGGCGGTCAGCCGCTCGCAGGCCCGCCCGTAGCCGAACTGCGCGTAATACGCGGCGCTGAAGGGATACAGGTAGGAAAACAGCGTTCCCTCCTCCCGCATCTGCCGGAGGGCGGCGGCCAGGCAGGCGCGCACCGCCCCTCTCCGCCGGTAAGGCGGCAGGGTGGACACCCCGCCTATCCCCCGCATCGGGACAACCTGCCCGTCAAAATAAACGGGAAACGGCGTGGCGGTGATTACGCTCATCATGGTTTTGTCGTCGTCTTCGAACGCGGCCCAGCGTTCCCCGTAAAACCGGTCGAACCGCCCGCAGGGGGTCTCCCGAAGGTCCCGCCTCATTTCCTCATTGGAGCGCTCGTCCTCCATGCGGAATTCAAAGGACAGGTGAAAGACCTCCTGCGCCCGCCGGATTTCCTCTTCCCGGATCTTGCGAACAATCATATTCCAATTCCTTTCACGCTATATATGACTGGGAACCTGCCACAGCGTCATTGTACCAGGGAACGAGGCAAAAGGCAATCGATTTCTTAACGGCCCGTCCCCCCGCGCCGCCCCCAACCAGCCGGGGATGAAAGGGCCGGAGGGCATGAAAAGCCGCCTGGAAGATCTTACAGAATTGTAGCAATATCCCCGCATATTTTACAGTTTTGTCTTCTTTTGCCCCCGCCTTGTTTTTGCCGGGGAACTGTGCTATGATATTTGCGTCAAAACGGCGGCGGGCGCCGCCCGTGACTTATGAGGTGAGATCATGAAAAAACGCCCCTTCGCCCTTGCCGCCCTGTCACTCGCTGTGCTGCTTTCCCTTTCGGCTTTCCCGGCAAACGCCGCCCCAACAGAGGACGGCGCCGGCGGAGCGGAAGCGGAGGATATCACGCAGGGCTGCCGTTTGTCCGCGTCGGAAAACGCCGATTCCCTGCCCAACCTCAAGGACCGCACGGTGACCACCGTCTGGAAGGCGTCCGCCGGCTCCACCCTGACCATCACCAGCGAGGAGCCGATCGCCGGCCTGTATCTTTCCTGGGACCGGGATGCGGCCGAATGGTCGCTGAGCACGCAGGAGGATGGCCGGGCCCTCCCCCTGACCGACGGCGGGGACGACGGCTTCCTCCACGAATACGTGCCTTTGACGGAGAAGGCGTATTCCCTGACCCTGACGCTCAAGGAGGACGCTGTCCTCACCGACGTTTCGGTGCTCTCTCCCGGCAGGCTGCCCTCCTGGGTGCAGACCTGGGAGCCGATGCTGGAAAAGGCGGATATGCTGGTTTATTCCACCCACGCAGACGATGAGCTTCTCTGGTTCGGCGGCACCCTGCCGACCTACGCGGGCGAATACAAGCTCAAGGTACAGGTGGCGTACCTCATTTACCACGGAGCGGCGCGGGGCGAATATTTCCGCTGCCATGAGCTGCTGGACGGCCTGTGGACCGTCGGCGTGCGGAACTACCCCATGATCTGGCGGGAATTTGACGATTATTACTGCAGCAGCCTCGCGCAGGCGCAGGCCACCTATAACGAAACCGCCATGCAGGAATACGTGACCATGCTGCTCCGCCGGTTCCGGCCGGAGGTGGTGGTCGCGCAGGACGAAAAGGGCGAATACGGCCACGGCGTCCACCAGCTGGCGGTCAAGGTGATGAAGGACGCCATCGGCTTCAGCGGCGATTCCTCCAAGTTCCCCGAATCCGTCCAGGAATACGGGCTGTGGAACGTTAAAAAATGCTATCTCCATCTTTATGCGGAAAACCCGGTCGTCATGGACTGGAACCGGCCGCTGGAAGCGTTCGGCGGGAAAACCGGCATCGAGATGGCCGTCGAGGGCTATCAGTGCCACAAATCGCAGACCTCGAAATGGTTCCGCGTGGAAGGGGAGGGCAGCAAATACGACTGCCGGAAATTCGGGCTGTACTACACCTCGGTCGGGCCGGACGTAAAAAAGGACGACTTCATGGAAAACATCCCGCCGGAAAGCCTGGTTACCACCGCTCCGCCCACCACGGCGCCGCCCCCGACCACAACGGCCGGCGGCAGCCCGCAGACACAGCCGGTGATGTCGGTGCAGGGGGGGCAGGGGGAGGAATCCTCCGCGCCGCCCGGCCCGTCCTCGGACGGCGGCGTTCCGCTCTGGGTGCCGATTACGGTGGGTGTTCTCGTCCTGGCTGCCGGCGGCGGCTTCGCACTGTATTGCTACCTGCAAATCCGGAAGCAGCGGTCCCGCAGCGCTTCCTCCCATCATTACCGTTCCGGGAAACGGCGGTAACGTCCGCTCAGCCCGTGAGACAAAGCGCCCCGCCCTGGTTTCGGGCGGGGCGCTTTCTGCGTCCGGAAAACGCCGGCCGTTTTCGGCGGCAGTCAGCCAATCCGGGCAAAGGGGAAGACGGGGGCGGGATGGGCCAGGACTGGGCCAGGAATGGGATGGTCCGCACGGCGGGCCCATCCCGCCGGCAGGGCCCGAAGCCGGCGGGCGCCGCGGATATGCCGGACGCCGCCCTGCACAGCATCCGGCGCCGCGGCCGAGCCGCCGGCCCCGGAAGATTTGAACGGGATATCCGTTCACTTGCGGCAACCGGCGAGCTATTGTTTTTTCAGGTGCTCCTCTATATACCGGTCCCTGCTCTGCACCGAAGGGAACGCGATGTCCGCAAACACCAGCCGGTCCGACAGGCGCAGGGCGGCGCTGTTGGAAGCAAACGCTTCCAACAGCGTCATCGGCGGGCCCTCCATCGAAGGAGCGGGCGGCGTTTCGGAAAAGAGGACGGCCACCAGGTCGCGGGACCGTCTTTCGATCTGCCGCTCAACCTCCTGATATCCTTCGGCGCTGTCCTGCACCATCTCGGCAATGCGGGCGATTTGCGCTTCCGCCTTTTCCAAAGCGCCGGCGACGGATTCCAGCCGCCGGTCGATGTTCCGCCGGCTTTTTATCCGGGGGTCCAGCCTGTGCCGGATGTCCTCCACACCGTTTTTCACGGACGCCGTCTGCTGCCGGGCGGCGTCTGCCTTCGGCCTGCACCGCATCACCTGCACCGTATTTATCCTGATTACAGCCAATCCCTGTTCCCTCCGGTCCGTTCCTTATCGAGCGCGGTACTGGACATATTCCTTCTGGTCGCCTATCCCCTCTCCGGACGGGGCGCTGGTATGGGACGTCGTGGGCGCCGTCTCCCTGGTCTCCGTTTTCTTCCAATGATACAGCTTATAGTAATCCGTATATTTGGTCTGCTTCACTTCGAGCCGGAACCACCAGTAGGAACCCTGTGTATCCGCATTGGAGCCCCCAACCCACCATTTATAGGCGTTGGCGGCGCTGACATATTCGGCATTGGTCGTCGATTCGTGAGCGCCGAAATATTTGTAAAGGTAATTATGCTTACCCCAACCGTATTGACTGTTGATGGAACGATTCGCAGTGGCGCTCGCGCCGCCGCAGTCATACATCCAGTGCCAGTAAATATAGGAAACGGTATTCTCCGAGTTTATCACCCGCTTTTTGGTTGCGTTCTCATAACCGGTCACCCGTTTGCCGTTGTAGCTCTTATAGAGGCTGTGCGAGGTATCAAAGCCGCTCGGAAACGAGGCCCATTTTACGGAGCCGGTGGAGCTTTTGACCCATTCGCTTCCGTTCGCCGTCCAGCCGGCTTCCGTCGCGTTCTGGGAGTCCTTATAGCTGGTCAGCGTATAGGCCCACTTGTAGTTCACAATCTCCGCGCCGGCGGGCACCTCCGAAGCCAGCACCCAGCCCGACAGGGGGTTCTGCGTCCAGTGGGCGTACAAGGTGATATTTCCGCCGGGAACATATCCGCTTTCGACACGGCTGCCGCCGTTGGCCGCCGTGTACCAGCCGGCGAACTGATAATAGTCCCGGCTGGCGGCGGGCAGAGAGGACAGGGGGGCCGCCTTCCACTGCGCATACAGCCGCATGTCGCCGGCAGGCTTTACCGCAGACCCCGGCGGATAAGCCGTGCCGCTGCCATCCGCCCGGGTATTCCAGCCCTGGAAAACGCCATCCAGCCGCCGGCTTCCGACAGACACGCTCCCGCCGTTGGCCTGAAGGGTGACCGTATACGATTTGGAGGTCTCGGGAGCTGCCCGCACAACGGCCTCTTCCCCTTCCCGGACGGTCTGGGAAACCGTCCCCCTGAGCGAGCCGCCGTTGCCATCGTAGGTAACCACGAACTCACGGCCCTGGCAGACCGTCAGGACGATGGCGGTTCCCTTCTCCTGAGCGGATCCCGCCTTGAGGGACTGATGGGAAACGGCGCCCTTGGGCACGTCGTTGCCGTAAGCGTAATTGACCTGAACCCGGAAGCCCAGGGATTCCAGAAGCCTTTTGGCCTCGGCCTCCGATTTGCCCACCACATTTTCGACCTTTGCCAGCGCTTTGCCGCTGCTGACCACCAGCGTGACGGCGGTCCCCTTCTGAACCTGTGCGCCTGCCGCGATGTTTTGGCTTATTACCGTGCCTTCGGACACGCGGTCGTCGTTGGCATACTCCACCGAAACCGAGAGGCCGGCCGACGTCAGGGTGTTTTTTGCCGTTTCTTCCTTTTGACCGACCACGCCGGGCATGCTGAAAGAGGCGCTGCCGGTGCTGACCACCAGCGTCACCTTCGCGCCGGGTTCCAGCGAAGTGCCGGCCGCCGGGTTTTGAGAGATGACCACGCCCGCCGCTACCGTATCGCTGGCCTCTTCGGCAACCGACACCTCAAACCCCTGCTTTTCCAGCAGCTCCAAAGCCTCCCCGCGGCTTCTGTACTGAACGTCGGCCACCGTCAGCCGGCCGTTTTCGTCTTTTTCCGCCAGATCCTCCTCGCTGATGGCCGCGCCGCCACTGATTAAAATTTTCACCACCGCATTGGCAGGCACCACGGAACCCGCCGCCAGGTCCTGCTCCAGAATCAGATTGGCGGGAATTTCGTCGGAATATTCCTTCCCGGTAATAGAATACAGCAGCTCGGCCTCCTCCAGCCTGGCTTCCGCGGCGGAGATCTCGCTGCTGATCAGCGACGGCACCCGCGTCATTCCCTCCGGCACATACATGGTTTCCTTCAGATTGGCGTCAAAGCCGATAATACCGGCCGCAAAGAGCCCAAGCAGCGTCAATACCGCACAAGCGGCGCCGGAAATGCCGATTTTTAACCACAGCGGCCACTTGAGAACGTCGACTTTCTTGATTTTTCCGTTGCGCCGTTTGACTTCGTCCTGTGAACAAAGCTCCTGCTCAAACGCCTGCATATCCGGCGTCCGGTCCTCAATGCGCACGTTCATCGCATTGAGGATGGCCGTTTCCTGATTTTCGGTTATTTCCTTGGAATATTTGGAAAGCGGATGCAGAATATCCTTCTTTTTCCCCTCGAAAAAAGCGCGGCGTTCCATGGCGTCCGGCGGGACCTGCCCCGTGATCATGCGGTACATGGTAGCCCCTACGGCATACACGTCCGTCCAGGGGCCCTGGTCTCCCCGGCTGCGGTACTGCTCCTCCGGCGAGTACCCCGGCTTGATAACCACCGTAAGGCTCCGGCTGTGGGAGGTGGTTGCGTACCGTGCCGCGCCAAAATCGATAAGCTTTACCGCCCCCTCCCGGGTGACCATAATATTGTCCGGCGCAATATCCCGGTGGATGATCCCTTGCTCGTGCACCCGCCGCAGGGAGTGAAGGATCGGGGTCATCAGACGCACGGCCTCGTCCGCGGACATAGCGCCGTTCTTTTCCAGATACCGGGTCAGGGTTTCCCCGTCCAAATACTCCATGACGATGTAGGCGGTATTATTCTCCTGAAAGCTCTCAAAAATCCGGACAATGCCATCGGTATCCCGGAATTGAGCCAGGCGGTTGGCCTCTTCCACAAATTTCTCCACGCCGTCGTGAAACTGCTCCGACTTATCCCCGTTGAAAATCGTTACGCGGGTCTGCCCTGCCATGCGCGTGGAAAACTCGCTGGGAAGGTATTCCTTGATGGCCACTTTCTGCTGAAGCACCGTGTTCCAGGCCAGATAGGTCACGCCGAAGCCGCCGTATCCCAGGACGTTTCCCACGATATAGGTATCCTTCAGCAAAGTGCCGGGGCTTAGGTGCAGGGCCTGCTCCGCGCCCTCCCCCTCTTCGTGGCCGCAGTAAGGGCACATATCCAATTGCTCGTCATATTCGGCGAAGCACCCGCCGCACTGTTTGCTCATAATCCCTCACCTCGTAAACGTGTAATCCCCGATCTCCCGGAAAAAATCCTGAAATTCACTGTAAACTTCCGTGCTGAACACGGTCAGCGTATCCTTGTTCAGCGGAAGCGACCGGCTCCGGCGGCGAATGTGCAGATAATCCTGCGCGTTGTCGCTGAGCATAAAAACCAGCAGGCGCCGGGCCGCCTTTTCCTGCGCCCGGTCGCAGGTGCCGATGCTCCACAAATCCGTAAAACGGCAGGGGCCTTTTTCTGCGGACGGTTCCACTGTGTACCGCGCCGGCAGGGCGTCCCTCACGTCAAAAAAATCCGCCGTACTGCCGGCATAGGTCCGGCTTTCCCCGGCGAGGAACTTTTCTCTCCCGCTCTCCCCGGAAGATTCTCCATCGTCGCCTGCAGCGGTATTGGTATACACAGCCGGCGCCTCAAAGCCCAGCGGAAACTGCCTGCGTTCCGGGAAGCAGTCCTCGTACCGGTCAAAAAACCACGTTTTGTCCCGATCCACGGCGTCCACGGCACCGCCGACATCCCCCGCTTTTTCGAGGACGACGGCATCCACGCCGTCGCTTTCAAACAGCGTCGGCAGCTTCCCTTCCTTGTAAGCGGTGTTGACAGCCGTTATGTAATCCTCTTCGGCAATCGGCTTCAGCACGATTTCGACATTGGGAAAGCTCTCGTTGAATACGGCCGTCAGGTCTTGGAACGCCTGATTTTTGGCTTCCGCGTCTGTAGAATCCGCCGGGACGGCATACCACAGGGAGAGCGTGCAGTCCGGCAGGGTTTCCGCCAGCTTCTGCCGGTTGAACTGATCGGCAAACACCAGAATCCCGGCGAACACCACCAGCAAGGCGGAAACCAGACCGATCAGCCGGTTGACCCGCCGGCGTCGTTTTTCCTTGGCAACGCCAAGGACTTTTTTCTCTTTCGTCAGCGCCTTTTCAAATTCCTCCACAGAGGGAAACCGCAGGTGCATATCCACCGCCATGGCGCGGAGAATGGTGTCGTTTATATAATCCGGGATGTCCGGGTTCAGCTCCTTGGGGGGCTTCAACGCGTCTTCGGCCTTCCGGTTGGTGGATTCTTCCGGCTTGGTGCCGGTAATCATATAATACAGGGTGGCCCCCAACGCATAAATATCCGTCCACGGCCCCTGAGCGCTCACCGACTGGTACTGCTCCGGAGGCGAAAAGCCCGGTTTCATCACCTGGGTCAGCTTCATAATCTGCTGCGGCTCATTTTTAGAAAAGCGCGCCGCGCCGAAGTCGATGAGCTTTATTGTGCCGTTGGAGCACAGATAAATGTTGTCCGGACTGATATCCCGGTGAATGATCCCCGCCGCATGGACCGTTTTCAGAGCGGAACAGACACTCTGCATGACCCGGAGGCACTGGTCCATATCCATGGCGTGATGTTTCAGGAATTCGTTGAGAGGCGTCCCCTCCAGGAATTCCATGACAATGTACGCCGTATTGTTCGCTTCAAAATATTCGTATACGTTCACGATGTTCGGGTTGGCGATGAACTGGGCCGTATGCCGCGCCTCATCCAGAAAACGGTTGAGGAAATGCCGGAATTCCGCCCGGCGGTTTTGCGCATACAGCAGCACCTCCTGCGTGCCGGGCTGCCGCGACACCACGCCCGTATAATAATACTCCTTGATCGCCACCACCGTATTCAGGTTGGTATCCCACGCTTTATACGTAATGCCGAACCCGCCAAAGCCCAGAGCCTTTCCCACGATATACCGGTCATGCAGCAGCATGCCGGGGCAGAGGAAATACGCTTCTTCAGGCGGGTCGCCTGTTTCATATCCGCAGTGAGGACACAGGCCCAGGGAGCCGTCGTATTCCTCAAAGCAGCTGGGACATCTCGTATTCATGAGGTTCCCCCTCCCACAGCTGATACGCTTTTTCTCCCGCTTCAAAGCGCCGTGTTCATATACTCTTCCCACCGGAAGCCATCCGTACAAAGCGGGATCAGGATAAACTCCGCCTTACCCAAGCGGATTCGGTCACGGGCGGCCATTTTATGCGGCGACATCACCATCTCGTCGTTGAGATAGGTGAGCCCGCTGCTTTCCCCCTGCTGGATGTAAAAAACCTGGCTCTGAGGCTCAAAGGTAATAATGCAGTGCTTGTTGCGGGACACCGTGGGCTCCTGGGCCAGGGGGACATCCATATTCATGGCCCGGCCGACGCCGTTATTGCCGGCTTTGAGCGCAAAGCTTTGTCCAAAGTACTCCCCTTTGACACACACCAGCCACTCTAATTCTGCAATGCGGACGCCGTTTTTATCCGCCTGGATATGCTTGGCTTCAATATCCATTGCAACCTTAGCAAGATAAAGGTTCGTTCCTATCCCTGCTGTAGCGGTGATGCCGGTAGTGGACAACACATCCAAGATAATCTTCATTGCCATCTCTTTTGCTGTCATTCTATTGGTTTTCAGATAACCGGTAACATCCATAAAGATTTCATCTATGGAGTACACATGGATATCCTCCGGAGCGGCATATTTTAAATAAACACGATAGATTTCTCCGCTGATTTCCATATATCTAGCCATCTGAGGCGGAGCGACAATATAGTCGACGGACAGCTCCGGATGAATTGACAGCTCGACACTGTTTGTGGAAGAGCCCGCAAATTTCCGCCCCGGCGCATGACTTTGCCGGCAAATATTGACCTGCTTTATTTTCTCTATTACTTCAAATAGTCTCGGACGGCCTGGGATTCCATAAGCTTTGAGGGATGGGGAAACCGCAAGACAGATCGTTTTTTCGGTCCTGGACTGATCGGCTACCACTAAATTTGTAGTCATAGGATCTAATCCCCGTTCCATGCATTCCACCGAAGCATAGAATGATTTCAGATCGATAGCCAGATATGTCTTATTTTCCATACTTCAGTCATCTCCTTTGCCAGCTTCATCATTCCCATTCATTTTGCCGAAACTTATCTCTTGCGTCACCTCAAAACGCTGCTTTCTTACAGATCCATCGC